>JBEBCX010000120.1:0-5452 GCA_041157425.1 Cyanobacteriota bacterium
TCATGGCCCCCATCTTCCAATGCAGCTGACACCCCCTTGGCCTGCGGGTGGCTCTGGTTAGGGTTCGCGCAACACCCACCCCAGCGCCGAACCGTGCCGCCAGCCCAGGCCGAGCAAGCACCCGTGGTGGTGGTGGGGGGCGGTTTTGGCGGCCTCAGCGCGGCGCTGGACCTGGCCCGTGGGCCGGAGGCGCCGCCGGTGCTGCTGATCGAGCCCCAGGAGCGCTTTCTGTTCCTGCCGCTGCTCTACGAGTGCCTCAGCGGTGAACTGCAGCGCTGGGAAATCGCGCCGCGCTACAGCACCCTGCTGGCGGGCAGCGGCGTGGCCTGGCTGCAGCAGCGGGTGCAAGGGATCAACACCAGCACCTGCACGATCAGCACCGACGACGGCCGCCAGCTCAGCTACAGCCAACTGGTGGTGGCCACCGGCGGCCGCAGCCTCAGCTATGGCATTCCTGGGGTGGCGGAGCACAGCCTCGGCTTCCGCACCCTGGCGGATGTGGATCGTCTGCAGGGCCTGATCGAGCGGCTGCGGCTGCGCAGCCAGCCCCTGCAGCGGCTGGTGATCGTGGGGGCCGGCGCCAGCGGTGTGGAGCTGGCCTGCAAACTGGCCGACCTGCTCGACGGCGCCGCGGTGATCGAGCTGATTGAGCAGGGGCCCGACCTGTTGCCCGGCTCCAAGGCCTTCAACCGTGACCAGGCCCGCTCAGCCCTGTTGCAGCGCGATGTGCGGCTGCGCTGCAGCACCCGCGTGCTGGCCCTGGAATCCAGCACCATCGACCTGGAGCCGGCGGCCTCCCCGGGTGGCCGCGAGCAGCTCGCCTGCGAAGCGGTGATCTGGACCGGGGGCGTCGGGGGCACCGTTCCCCAGCTCACACCGGAGCTGCCCCTCGATCCGCGGGGCCGGCTGCGGGTGAGCCCCGAGCTGCAGGCGATCGGTGCCCCAGGCCTGTTCGCCATCGGCGATGCCGCCCGCTCAACGATCGCCAGCCCCGAGCCCGGAAGCGATCCGGATGAGGGCAACCTCAACCCGGCCACCGCCCAGGTGGCCTACCAACAGGCACAGCAGGTGGCCGCCAACCTGCGGCGGCTGCGGCGGGGGGAGCCCCTGGAGCCCTTCGTGTGGAACGACCTCGGGGAAATGTTGGGGCTGGGGGTGGGGCAGGCCACCCTCACCGGCATGGGCATGACCCTGGCGGGCCCAGCGGCCTTCCAGCTGCGGCGCCTGGCCTACCTGGCGCGGCTGCCCGGCCTGCAGCATCAACTCAAGGTGGCGGGCGGCTGGCTGGCGGCGTGGCTCTAGGCCCGGCCGAGGCGACTCGCTTGAATCAAGCTGGACCGCAGCGCCATGACTGACACCACCGCACCCCAGGGCCTGTTGCTCGATGCCATGGGCACCCTGATCGGCCTGCGCCAGTCCGTGGGCAGCAGCTACGCCGCCCTGGCGGCGGAACACGGCATCACGGTGGAGGCCAGCGCCATCGATGCCGTGTTCCCGCGGTTGTTTCGCGCGGCCCCAGCGCTGGCCTTCCCCGGGCTGGAGGGGGAGGCCCTGCGCGACGCAGAGGAGCGTTGGTGGACCAACCTGATCGCCGCCTGCCTGGAGGCCTGCGGCCACGGGGGGCCGTTGCCACCGCAGCTGGGCCCCGACCTGTTCGCCCATTTCGCCGGCCCGGAGCCCTGGCGGGTGTACGACGACGTGGCGGAGCACCTGCAGCGCTGGCGGGATCGCGGCCTGCGGCTGGCGGTGGTCAGCAACTTCGATCAACGCCTGCTGCCGCTGCTGGAGAGCCTGGGGCTGGCGCCCTTGTTTGAAGCGGTGGTGGTGTCCTCGCAGGTGGGGGCCGCCAAACCCGATCCCCTGCCCTTTCAACGGGCCCTCGAGGCCCTGCAGCTGCCCCCCGAGGCGGCCTGGCACATCGGCGACAGCCCCGAAGATGAGGCGGGCGCGCGCGCGGCCGGCGTGCGCTGCCTGCTGATCCGGCGCCCCAAACCGGCGGGCACCCCTTGAGGCAATCGGTGCTGCTGGGCCGCACCGCCGGCCTGCGGCCCGCCCAGTTGCGTCGCCTGGAGCGGCTCAGCCACCGCCGCCACCCGGAGCAAGGGGGGGCCGATTTGCTGGCCCTGCAGCGCCTGGCGGCCGAAAGCCAGGAGCTGGAGCTGCCCCTGAGCCTGGTGGTGGACGGCCGCGGCCTCTGCCGGCTGCTGTGGGTGGGGCCGCTGGAGCAGTCGGGCCGGCTGCTGGAGCGGCTGCCGGGGGGGCCGCGGCGCCAGGGGACCGACCTGCGGCTGATCACCTGCGTGGGGGGCCGCCGCCAACTGGAACCGGCGGGCAGCGAAGCGGTGGTGGGGCTGGATCTGGAGCCCCAACAGTGGCTGCGGTATGGCCGTGAACCGGCGGCGGGCGGGCAGTGGCCGGCGGCCCTGTTTGTGCCCAGCAGCAGCGCCACCAACCCCTGGCAGCTGTGGCAGCCGGGAGACCTGGCCGACCTGTGCAGCCAGGCCGACGCGCCCCCAGCGGCGGCGGCGAACCGGGCCGGCGGCCCACCCCGCCAGGCCAGCGGCGCGGAGCGGGTGCTGCTGCTGGCCCTCAGCCCGGCGGATCCGGAGGAGGCGCGGCGGCAGGTTGCTGAACTGGAGGGGCTGGTGCGCAGCGCCGGCGGCCAACCGGTGGGGTTGGTGCTGCAACGCCACTCCTCGGCCACCGCCCAGGCCCTGTGGGGGGAGGGCAAGCTGCGGGAGGCGGCCCTGGAGGCGCGGCGGGTGCAAGCCTCCCTGGTGGTGACCGACCGGGAACTCACCCCCGCCCAGGCCCGCAACCTGGAGCGGGTGCTGGATCTCCCCGTGAGCGACCGCAGCGAGCTGATCCTCGACATCTTTGCCCAGCGGGCCGCCAGCGGCGCCGGGCGGTTGCAGGTGGAGCTGGCCCAGCTGCGCTACCGCCTGCCGAGGCTGGTGGGCCGGGGCCTGAGCCTGTCGCGCCAGGGGGGCGGCATCGGCACCCGCGGCCCCGGCGAAACCCAGCTGGAGAAAGACCGCCGCGCCATCGCGCGCCGCATCGACAAGCTGCAACGGGACGTGCAGAAACTCGGCGAGCACCGGGCCCGGTTGCGCAGCGGCCGCGGCGGCCAGCGGCGCTTCGCCTTGGTGGGCTACACCAACGCCGGCAAAAGCTCGCTGCTGAATGCGCTCTGCAAACCCCAGGCGGGCCGGAGCGTGCTGGCGGCCAATCAGCTGTTCGCCACCCTGGATCCCACCACGCGGCGCCTGGTGCGCCCCAGCACCGGCGGCGGCCCACCCGACGCGCTGCTGCTCACCGACACCGTGGGCTTCATCCGCGATCTGCCGCCACCGCTGGTGGAGGCCTTCCGCTCCACCCTGGAGGAAACCCTGGAGGCGGAGCGGCTGCTGCTGGTGGTGGACCTGTCCGATCCGGGCTGGCGCGAACAACTGCGCACCGTGCACGCCATCCTTGATGGGCTCGACAGCTCAGCCCCACGGCACCTGATCGGCAACCAAATCGACCGCTGCCCCGCCGAGGCCCTTGAGCAGGCCCGCGCCCAGGATCCCGAGGCGCTGTTTGTGTCCGCCACCGCTGGCCTGGGGCTTGAGCACCTGCGCCAGTGGTTGTTCCAACAGCACAACAGCAACGCCGAACACGTCGGTTGACGTCAGTCGAGCGGCTGGCTATGTCAACATCTGGCCTCCTTCCTTCCCCGCGCCATGGCGCTGCAACTGGGCGACACCGTGCCCGACTTCACCCAGAACTCCCAGCTGGGTCCGATCAACCTCTACGACTTCGCCGGCGACAGCTGGGTGGTGCTGTTCTCCCACCCCGCCGACTACACCCCGGTGTGCACCACCGAGCTGGGTGAGGTGTCGCGTCTGCGCGCCGAATGGGAGAAGCGCAACGTGAAAACCATTGCCCTCAGCGTGGATTCCGCTGAAAGCCACGGTGGCTGGATCTGCGACATCAACGAGACGCAGAACACCACGGTTGACTACCCGATCCTCGCCGATGAGGACAAGAAGGTGAGCGACCTCTACGGGATGATCCACCCCAACTCGCTCAACAACCTCACGGTGCGCTCGGTGTTCATCATCGACCCCAACAAAAAGCTGCGCCTGCAGATCACCTACCCCGCCAGCACCGGCCGCAACTTCCAGGAGATCCTGCGGGTGATCGACTCCCTGCAGCTCACCGACCACCACCAGGTGGCCACCCCGGTGAACTGGAAAGACGGCGACGACTGCGTGGTGGTGCCTTCGATCCCCACCGACGAGGCCCGCAACAAGTTCCCCAAGGGCGTCACCGAGATCAAGCCCTACCTGCGCATGACCCCCCAGCCCAACAAGTGAGCTGAGGCGGCACACGCCCCTGGCCCCCGGGAGAATGTCCCGGGGGCTTTTTTGATGGCCATGCGGGTGTTGGGTCTGATGAGCGGCACCAGCGCCGACGGCGTTGATGCGGTGCTCGCCGCGTTTGAAGGCCCCCCCAGGCGGCCCCGCTGGCGGCTGCTCAGCCGCGCCAGCCACCCTTACCCCGCCGAGCTGCAGCGGCAGATCACCGCCATCGGGCAGGGCGCCCCCTGCAGCGCCGCCGAACTGCTGGAGCTGGGGGAAGCGATCACCGAAGGGCAGGCCGCCGCCGCCCGCGCCTGCGACCCCACCGGTCAGGCAACCCTGGTGGGCTGCCACGGCCAGACCCTCTGGCACCGCCCCGCCAGCGGCGAGCGCCCGGGCAACAGCTGGCAACTGCTGCAGGGGCCCCGGCTGGCGGAGCGCCTGCAGCGGCCCGTGGTGTTCGACTTCCGCGCCGCCGATCTGGCCCTGGGGGGCCAGGGGGCACCGCTGGTGCCGGCGGCGGATGCGGCGCTGCTGCCCGCCATCGGCGGCTGGCGCGCCCTGCTCAACCTGGGGGGCATCGCCAACCTCACCCTGCTGCCACCGGCCAGCGGGCCCGACCGGCAGCGGCCGGTGCTGGGGTGGGACTGCGGCCCCGCCAACACCCTGCTCGACCTGGCGGTGCAACGGTTCAGCGACGGCCGCCTGCGCTTCGATGCCGACGGCGCCTGGGCCAGCCGCGGCCGGATCAACGAATCGCGCCTCCACCGCTGGCTGCAGGAGCCCTACCTGCGGCAGCCGCCGCCCAAATCCACGGGACGGGAGCTGTTCGGCGCGGCGGATCTGGAGCGGCGGCTGGCGGAGCTGGAGGCTGATGCCCTGCAGGCCGGCGCCCCGCTGCAGCCGGCGGATGCCCTGGCCAGCCTCACCGCCTTCAGCGCCGCTGTGGTGGCCCAGGATCTGGCCGCCAGCCCCGCCCCCCTGGAGCTGCTGGTGGCCGGCGGCGGGGCCCGCAACCAGCTGCTGATGGGGGAGCTGCGGCGACGCTGCCGCGGCCTGCAGGTGCGGCCCCTGGCGGAGCTGGGCATCGGCGACAGCGACCGCGAGGC
>JBEBCX010000121.1:0-5437 GCA_041157425.1 Cyanobacteriota bacterium
TCTACTACCAGAACAACTCCGTCACCACCGGCAGCGCCGGCCTGCAGCTCGATTACGCCCTGCTCGACTTCGCCCGCACCCCGGCGGTGCAGGCGGCCCGGGCGCGGCTGCGGCAGGAGCGCAACCGCTACGCCAACCAACTGCGCCAGCTGCAGCTGCAGATCAGCGAGGCCTACTACCAGCTGCAGCAGGCCGACCAAACCGTGCGCATCTTCGATGCCGCCGTGCGCAACGACCTGCTGATCCTGCGGGACGCCCTCGACCTCAAGCAGGCGGGCCTGGTGCCACGGCTGGATGTGATGCGCCGCCGCGCCATCGAGGCCAGCGACCAGGAATCACTGATCCAGGCGCTGGCGGACCGGGCCATCGCCCGGCGCCAGCTGGCCACGGTGCTCAACCTGGCGCCGGAGGTCACCCCCAGCGCCAGCGACCCCATCAGCCCGATGCCGCGCTGGCCGCTCAACCTGGAGGAGAGCCTGCTGTCGGCCTACCGGGGCAACCCGGAGCTGGAGGCGATCCTGGCCACCCGCGAAGCCCTGGCCCGCCAGCGCGATGCCACCGCCGCCACGCTGCTGCCGAAGCTGTCGCTGTTCGCCAACGGCTCCGGCTACGGCACCAACCTCAACACCTTTGACGTCAACACCAGCTACGGCGGCTGCTGCCCGATCAGCGTGTCGCCGGTGGTGAACAGCAACGGCTACGACTGGTCGATGGGGTTAACCCTGCGCTGGCTGTTGTTCGATGCCGGCACCACCGCCGGCCAGGCCCAGGCCCTGGCCAAACGGGCCAGCGCCACCGCCCAGCAATACGCCTCCCAGCGCAACGCCATCCGGCTGCGGCTGGAAACCGCCTTCTTCAACCACGAGGCCAGCCTGGCCAAGCTCAGCTCCGCCCGCCGCGGGGTGGCCGCTGCCCTCGAGGCCTTCCGTGATGTGCGCCTGCGCTACCAGACCGGCCTCTCCAGCGAGGTCGACCTGTCGATCACCCAGGAGCGCCTGATCGCCAGCCTGGTGCAACGGCTCAACGCCACCGTGGGGGTGAATGTGAGCTATGCGCGGCTGCTGCGGGAGCTGCTGCCGGTGCCGCGCGACCCGGCGGCGCCGCTGACGCCGCAGCTCACAGTCCCAGGGCCTGTAGCCGCTGGCGCGCCCGGGCGCTCCGGTGCGGGTGCGGCGCCAGCCAATCCGCCAGCAACGGCGCCAACACCGGCACCTGGGCAAAGGCCCCGCTGAAGCCACTGAACACCCACAGCCCCGGCGCCTGCGGCACCGGCCCCACCAGCGGCAGGCCATTGCTGCTGAAGGCCACCGGCACCTGGTGGTAACGCCCCGCGGCCTCCAGGGCCGAGATCCACGCCGCACCGCAGGCCGCCAGCCCCTGGCGCAGCCGCTGCTCCATCAAGGCCGGATCCGGCGCCAGCTCCGGCGCGCCGCCATCGGCCACATCCGCCGCTGCCAGCCAGCTGATCTGGCCCAGCAGGGCCCCATCGCCCCAGGGGGCCCGGCCGGGATCCACCACCCAGGCGGCCTCCTGCAGCTGCGGGGCGCGGCGCTCCAGCAGCGGCCGTTGCAGGTGGCGCGGCAGGGTGATCGGCCCGCCGCCGCTCGGCAGCTGCAGCACCCCCGCCCAGCTACAACGCAGCTGGGGCGGCAGATCCGGCCACAGGGCACGGCAACCGGCGCCGGCGGCCAACACCAGCTGCGGCGCCTCCAGGCTCTCGCCACCGGCCAGGTGCAGCCGCCAGCCGGCGCCAGCGGCCTCCAACGCCAGGGCCCGGCCGCGGCGCTGCTGCACCCCGGCTGCCACCAGCACCGGCGGCAGCCGATCCCGCAACCGCACCGCATCCACCCGGCTGAACGGCAGCCCGCGGATCCAGGGGGCCAGGGCCGAGCCGTGCAGGCGCAGGCCGCAGCGGCGCCAACCCAGATCGCCATGGCGCCGCTGCAGCTGCCGCCAGCGGCGGGCCGCACCGGCGGCACGGCGGGCCAAGGGGGTGGGCAGCACCGGCCAGCCGGGGATGCCGCCATAGCTCAGGGCGGTGGGGCTCGCCAGGCCGCTGGCGGCGGCATCGGCCCCATCCAGCAGGGTCACGGCCCGGCCGCGCTCCCGCAGCTCCAGGGCCAGCAGACCCCCGGCCAGCCCCCCACCCACGATCAACACCGGGCCTGCGGGGGAGCCGGCCGCCGCCATCAGATCTGCAGGGTGAAGGAGCTGATCACCTGATGGAAGAGGGTCTTCACCTTGGGCCAACGCCGCTCGTTGGTGCTGGCGGCCAGGGTGTACAGGCGGCCCCGGTCCACCACCACGGTGGCCAGCTCATGGCGGTCGCGGTCGTTGAGGTGCACGGCGTATTCCAGGTCGTAGAAGGTGCGGCCGCCGTCTTCGCGCTCCACCGCCTCCACCAGCTCCGCCTCACGGCCACTGCCCTCGGGGGCGATCACCACGCGGCGCAGCTTCTCGCCCACCGCCACGGCGCTGCCCAGGTCGTCGAGGCTGTTGGTGGCGTTCACATCCGAGATCACCAGGCTCAGGGTCTCATCGGCGTTGATCAGGTCGTGGAACACCACCTGGGGGCCATCGCTCACCTGCACCCGCGTCCAACCCGTGGGGTAGAGGAAGGCGTAGCGGCCGTCGGGGCTCTGGAAGGAATTGAGCCCGGCCGCCGCGGCGCTGCAGGCGCTGAGCAGCACCGCCAGCGCCAGGGCCACCACGGCCGAGAGCGGAGCGGAGATCGGGCGGGTGCGCCGGCCGGTGCGGGGCTGCGGGAAGACCATGCGGCGGCAGGGGCGTGCGTTCGTGGCGCCATTCTGGCCCGCCGCCCTGGGCCGCTGCCCCTAGATTCCGCCCAGCTGTGGCATGCCCCCTGAGCGGCTTCACCCGCCCCCTGGCTCGGCTGATCGATCAGTTCGAGCGGCTGCCGGGCATCGGTCCGCGCACGGCGCAGCGGCTGGCGCTGCACCTGCTGCGCCAGCCCAGTGAGCAGATCCAGGCCTTCGCCGATGCCCTGCTGGCGGCCCGCAGCCAGGTGGGCCAATGCACGCGCTGTTTTCACCTCTCGGCCGAACCGCTCTGCGAGATCTGCCGCAACCCGGAGCGCAACACCGGCGTGCTCTGCGTGGTGGCCGACTCGCGGGATCTGCTGGCGCTGGAGCGCACCCGCGAATTCAAGGGGGGCTACCACGTGCTCGGCGGCCTGATCTCCCCGATGGATGGGGTGGGCCCGGAGTTGCTGCAGATCCAACCGCTGGTGGAACGGGTCGACCGCGACGGCATCACCGAGGTGATCCTGGCCCTCACCCCCAGCGTGGAGGGCGACACCACCAGCCTGTATCTGGCGCGGCTGCTCAAACCGTTCACCCAGGTGAGCCGCATCGCCTACGGGCTGCCGGTGGGCAGCGAACTGGAATACGCCGATGAGGTGACCCTCGCCCGGGCCCTCGAAGGCCGCCGCCGGCTGGAGTGATGCAACCCAGCCGCAGCCGCTACAGCGCCATCCCCCCCGCCGAACGGCTGCCGGAGTGGATCCGCAGCCCCATTGGCAACGCCAGCGACCTGGAAACCGTGCAGGCGGTGGTGAAGCAACAGCGCCTGCACACCATCTGCGAGGAGGGCCGCTGCCCCAACCGCGGCGAGTGCTACGCCGCCGGCACCGCCACCTTCCTGCTGGGGGGGCCGATCTGCACCCGCAGCTGCGCCTTCTGCCAGGTGGACAAGGGCGAGGCGCCAGTGCCATTGGATGCCGCCGAAGCCGAGCGGGTGGCGCAGGCGGTGGAGACCCTCGGGCTCTCCTACGTGGTGCTCACCGCCGTGGCCCGCGACGACCTGCCCGACCACGGCGCCAGCCTGTTCACCGCCACCATGGCGGCGATCCGGCAACGGCAGCCGCAGGTGGCGATCGAGGTGCTCACCCCCGACTTCTGGGGGGGCCATCGCGACGAGGCGGAGGCGATCGCCGCCCAACGGCAACGGTTGGCCGCCGTGCTGGCGGCACGGCCGGTGTGCTTCAACCACAACCTGGAAACGGTGCAGCGCCTGCAGGGGGAGGTGCGCCGCGGCGCCACCTACCGCCGCTCCCTGGCGCTGCTGGCCGCCGCCCGCGAGCTGGCGCCAGACATTCCCACCAAGAGCGGCCTGATGCTGGGGCTGGGTGAGGCGTTCGAGGAGGTGGTGGAGGCGATGCGGGATCTGCGCAGCGTCGACTGCCAGCGCCTCACCCTGGGGCAATACCTGCGGCCCTCCCTGGCCCACATCCCCGTGGCCCGCTACTGGACCCCCGCCGAATTCGACCGGCTGGGTGAGATCGCCCGGGAGCTGGGGTTTGCCATGGTGCGATCGGGGCCGCTGGTGCGCAGCAGCTACCACGCGGCATCGCCCTAGCTCAGCGCCGCTGCAGCTGCCGCCAGGCCCGCGCCAAGCCATCGGCGCAGTCGCCGCGCATCAACAGGCCGGAGCCACCCCACACCAGCCGCAGGGGCAGGTCGGTGGCGGCGGCCCCCAGCTCCCGCACCGGTTCAAACCCCAGCTGGCGGAAGTAGCGCACCAGGCGGCGGTGCTGGCTGTCGTTGTCGCGGATGGCCAGCAACCGCGCCCGCCGGCAGGGGGTGGCCTCCAGGGCCCAGGCGAAGCTGGCGCACCAGATGAGCGGCCCCACCAGCTGGGTGCCCTCGCCCTGCACGCGCATGGTGTCGAGCTGCAGGCCATCGGGCAGGGGCACCGCCCAGCCCTTGAGCTCCCCCAGCAGCAACGGCGGCGCCCCCGGCCGCGGCCGGGCCACCACCACCCGCAGCGGCTGCAAGGCCAGCAGCGGCCTGCACTGCAGGCGCAGCAGCAGCCCCGCCGCCGCGGCCCGCTGCTCCACCGCCGCCAGGCTGGGCAACTCCCCACTCATGGATAGCTCTCCACCCGCAACACCGCCTCGAGCGGCACGGGGCCATACAGATGGGGGAACAGCTCACCGCTGGGGCCCACCGGCTCCAGGCGCACCTCCAGCCCCGCCGCCGCCAGCCGCGCGGGGCAGAGCGTGAGCAGCTGCACGGCACCGGCGGGGAGGTCGCCGTAGAAGCGCGCGGCGGTGGCCTCCACCTGATCGGCCCGGCTGAGGTGCACGAATCCCACCTGCTCCAAGCTCTGGCCGCGGGTGGAGATGCGGTAGCTGCTGCCGCTGGCGCGGCAGGCCTGCCAATCCTCCGCCAGGGCCAGGTGATAGAGCCATTGAGGAGAACGCCAGGGGCGCCGCGGCCCCCAGGGCTCCTCCAGGGCAGCGGCCAGCTGGGGCGACGCCTCGAAGCGCTGGAGCCAGGCCCGCAGCGGGTGCAGGTTTGGCTCGGCGTCGAAGGCCGCCGCATCGGCCCCGCGGAACTGGCGCACAAAGGGCAACAGGGCCCAATCCGCCAGGGAGAGCCGCGCCCCCAGCAGCCCACCGCCGGGGGTGAGCCGC
>JBEBCX010000122.1:0-5408 GCA_041157425.1 Cyanobacteriota bacterium
ACCCGCAGGGTGAGGTACACGCCGAGGGCCAGGCCGGCGTAGGCCAGGCCCTGGTCGATGGCGCCGATCCAGATGGCAAGCATGGGCGCATTGTGGGGGCATTGCGTGGCCGCTGCTCAGCTTCGGAACAGGCGGGAATCGAGCTCGGCGTGCTGCAGCTGGCAACGCCAGAGTGTTGAGGTGGAGCCGGACAGCCTTGCCAGGCCCATCAGAGTGAAGACATGGCGTGGATGGTCTGCGCCACCCGCACCCGCCATGCACCTGACCCCTCAGGAGAAGGACAAGCTCCTGACCGTGACTGCAGCCCTACTGGCGGAACGGCGCCTCAACCGCGGCCTGCGGCTCAACCACCCGGAGGCGGTGGCCTGGCTCAGCTTCCTGGTGTTGGAGGGGGCCCGCGATGGCAAAACCGTGGCGGAGCTCATGCAAGAGGGCACCACCTGGCTGACCCGCGAGCAGGTGATGGAGGGGGTGCCGGAGCTGGTGCACGCGGTGCAGATCGAAGCGGTGTTCCCCGACGGCACCAAGCTCGTGACCCTGCACGACCCGATCCGCTGACCCACTGCCGCATCCCCCAGCCATGGCGCCCCCGATCCCCGGCGAACTGATGCCCGAGTCCACCGCGCTGATGGCCAACAGCACCGATCGCCTCCGCCTGGCGGACACCGACCTCACCCTCGAGGTGGAACGCGACCTCACCGTCTCCGGCGATGCGGTGGCATTCGCTGCCGCCGGCGCGGTGGACACGGTGATCACCAACGCCCTGATCCTCGACTGGTGGGGGATCGTGAAGGCCGATGTGGGCCTGCGGGATGGCCGCATCGTGGCCATCGGCAAGGCGGGCAACCCCGGCAGCGACACCATCGCCGGCGAGGGCTACATCCTCACCGCCGGCTCGATCGAGACCCACATCCGTTTCATCGGCCCCCAGCAGATCGAAACGGCACTGGCCAGCGGCGTCACCACACTGCTGGGCGGCGGCACCCCCGGCGCCTTCCACCTGGCCCGCATGCTCCAGGCCGCGGAGGGGCTGCCGGTGAATCTGGGGTTCTACGGCACGGCCAACGCCAGCAGCCCGGAGGCGATCGAAGCGCAGATCCGCGCCGGCGCCTGTGGCCTCAAGCTCCACGAAGACTGGGGCACCACCCCGGCCGCCATCGACCGCTGCCTCACCGTGGCGGACCCCTTGGACGTGCAGGTGTGCATCCACAGCGACACCCTCGGTGGGGCCGGCGTGGTGGAGGACACGATCCGCGCCATCGGCGGCCGCACCATCCACACCGTCCACAGCGCGGGGGCCGGCGGCGGCCACGCTCCGGACATCATCAAGATCTGCGGTGAGGCCAACGTGCTGCCCAGCAGCACCAACCCCACCCGGCCCGATGCGGTGTCCATCCCCGAGGACATCCTTCACGACATCGGCGCCTTGTCGATCATCGCCAGCGACTCCCAGGCCATGGGCCGGGTGGGGGGGGTGATCACCCGCAGCTTCCAGACCGCCCACACGATGAAGGTGCAACGCGGTGTCCTGCCCGAAGACAGCGCCCGCAACGACAACACACGGCTCAAGCGCTACATCGCCAAAACCACCATCAACCCGGCCATCGCCCACGGCATCGACCACCAGGTGGGCTCGGTGGAGGTGGGCAAGCTGGCCGACCTGGTGTTGTGGAAGCCGGGGTTGTTCGGCGTGAAGCCGGAGCTGGTGCTGAAGGGCGGCTCGATCGCGTGGGCCAACGTGCACGGCCGGCCGATGTTCGCCGCCTTCGGCAGGGCCCTGGCCCCCAGCTGCCTCACCTTCGTGAGCCAGGCGGCCCTGGAGGCGGATCTACCCCGCCAGCTGGGGCTGCAGCGGGCCTGCGTGCCGGTGCTGAACACCCGCGGCGGCATCGGCAAGGCCAGCATGAAAAACAACACCGCCCTGCCCCAGGTGGAGGTGGACCCGCAGACCTACGAGGTGTTTGCCAACGGCGAGCTGCTCACCTGCGAACCGGCGGCGGTGCTGCCCATGGCCCAGCGCTATTTCCTGCTCTGAGCCAGCCCTGAACCGGCGCCTGGAGGGGCGGCGGTTCCGTAACAACGGGCACCTGAAGGGCCCAGGCCGCTCTGCATGATCACGCCACCGCAGGTTGGCGATGTTCACCGACTACCGCCCCAGCAAGGGTTACGACGAATATTTCAGCGGCAGCGAGCAGCCGCGCCGGGCCCTGCAACCGCTGCTCTCCTCCCTGGGGGCCCTGGGGCTCGATGAACTCAACCGCAACCATGCCGCCGCCGGCATGCTGCTCAAGCGCCTGGGGGCCACCTTCCGGCTCAACGATTCCGGCAACCGTGGCGGCGAGCGGATCCTCCCCTTTGATCCCCTGCCCCGCCTGATCGACCACGCCGATTGGCAGCGCCTGGAGCGGGGCCTGATCCAGCGGCTGGAGGCCATCGATCTGTTCCTGGCCGATGTGTACGGCGAGCAGCGGATCCTGCGGGACGGGGTGATCCCCCGGGAAGACGTGGAGAGCTCCCAGGGCTGGCGACCGCAGATGCAGGGCTTCTGCCCGCCCCTGGGCAAGTGGTGCCAGATCTCCGGCCTGGATCTGATTCGCGATGGCCAGGGCACCTGGCGCGTGCTGGAGGACAACCTGCGCTGCCCGTCAGGGGTGGCCTACTTCCTGGAGAACCGGCGCGTGATGAAGCGCATGTTCCCCAGCCTGTTCGCCGGCCGCACGGTGCAGCCGATCGACAGCTACCCCTCCCAGCTGCTGCAGACCCTGCGGGAGCTGGCCCCCTGGACGGAAACGCCGCGGGTGGTGCTGCTCACCCCGGGGGTGTTCAACAGCGCCTACTTCGAGCACAGCTACCTGGCCCAGCAGATGGGCATCCCCCTGGTGGAGGGCCGCGACCTGGCCTGCCAGGACGGGCGGGTGTGGATGCGCAGCACCAGCGGCCTGGAGCCGGTGGATGTGATCTACCGCCGCATCGACGACGACTTCATCGACCCGGCGGTGTTCCGCCCCGATTCGATGCTCGGGGTGCGGGGCCTGATGGATGTGTACGCCAAGGGGCGGGTGGCGATTGCCAACGCCCCGGGCACCGGCGTGGCCGACGACAAGCTGATCTACGCCTACGTGCCGGAGATGGTGCGCTACTACCTCGGGGAGGAGCCGATCATCGAGAACGTGCCCACCTACCTCTGTTCGAAGCCCGACGACCAGGCCTACGTGCTGGCCCACCTGGGCGAACTGGTGGTGAAGGCGGTGTCGGAAGCGGGGGGCTACGGGATGCTGATCGGGCCCCACGCCAGCCAGGCGGAGATCCTCGAATTCGCCGAGAAGATCCGCGCCAATCCGCGCAACTTCATCGCCCAACCCACCCTGGAGCTGTCCACGGTGCCCTCCCTGAGCGAAGGCGAGCTTTACCCCTGCCACGTGGATCTGCGCCCCTACGTGCTGCGGGGCAAGGGGGCCTGGGTGACCCCCGGCGGCCTCACCCGCGTGGCCCTCAAACGGGGCTCCCTGGTGGTCAACTCCTCCCAGGGGGGCGGCTGCAAGGACACCTGGATCGTGGAAGAGGCCCCGCAGGAGGTGGTCCCATGCTGAGCCGCGTTGCCGATTCGCTCTACTGGATCAACCGCTATGTGGAGCGGGCGGAGAACATCTCCCGCTTCGTGGAGGTGAGCGAAGCCATGGCGCTCGACTGCCCGCCCGGCAGCGCCGAACCCTGGCAGCCCCTGATCGATGCCAGCGGCGACCGCGAGCTGTTCGACCGCCTCTACCCCGGCGGCGGGGCCACCGAGGTGGTGACCTTCCTGGTGCAGGCGGAGGCCAACCCCAACAGCATCGTGAACTGCATCGCCCTGGCCCGGGAGAACGCGCGCCAGATCCGCGATGTGATCACCACGGAGATGTGGGAGCAGATCAACAGCCTCTACTGGACCCTGCTGGAGAGCGACAGCTTCTGGGATCAACCCCCCCAGGAGCAGCTGCGGGAGATCCGGCGCGGCTGCCAGCTGTTCTATGGCGTCACCGATGCCACCCTCAGCCGCGACCTCTCCTGGCAGTTCAGCCGGCTGGGGCGGTTGATCGAGCGGGCCGACAAAACCACCCGCATCCTCGATGTGAAGTACTTCCTGCTGCTGCCCAGCCCCGAGGAGGTGGGGGGCGTGCTGGATGAACTGCAGTGGATTTCCCTGCTGCGCAGCGCCGGGGCCTATCAGATGTTCCGCCAGTCGCAGCTGGGGGTGATCACCCCGAAGGCGGTGGCGGCCTTCCTGCTGCTGGATCCGGCTTTCCCCCGCTCGGTGCGCTACTGCATGGAGCGCATCCACGAAACCCTGAAGCTGGTGGGCGGCAGCTCGGTGCCCGGCGCCCCGGACGAACTCGAATGCCTCAGCGGCCTCACCCTGGCCCGCTGGAGCTACACCGGCATCGATGAGCTGATCAGCGGTGGCTTGCATGAAGCCATCGACGCGCTGCAGAGCGATCTCAATAACCTGCATGGTCTGATCCATGCCCGCTACTTCGTGTTGCCGGGCCTGGCCGAGCCCGTTGTTGTTTCCAGTCCGGACCTGGCATGCGCGCCCGCCTGATCCACCGCTTCGATTACCGCTACAGCAAGCCGGTGCAGCTCGGGCCGCATCGCCTCTGCCTGCGGCCGCGGCCCCATGGCTTCCAGCGGTTGATCGACTTTCGCCTCGAGATCAGCCCCGACCCCAGCCAGCTCTACGAGCTGATGGCCGCCGGCGGTGACACGATCACCCGGGCGCGCTTTCTGGGCGACACCGAGGCCTTCAGCGTGGTGGCCACCAGCGAGGTGGAAACCTTCACGCCGCCGCTGATCGAGGCCTGCCTGGATGAACAGATGGCGCAGCTGCCGGTGGCGATCGGCAAGCTCAACCCCGACCTGCTCAGCAACCTGCAGGGCTGGCTGCCCAACGGCCAGCACGATGCCGCCGCCGCCGACCTGGCCCAGGAGGCGCTGATCGGCAGCGACGGCCGCAGCCTCAACTTCCTGCAACAGCTGATCGAAATCATCCAAGACCGGGTGAAGTACACCCAGCGCCACGTGGGCCCCGCCTGGCCCGCCGGCCGCACCCTCAAGGAACGGGTGGGCTCCTGCCGCGACCTGGCGATGCTGATGATCGAGAGCTGCCGCAGCTTGGGGCTGCCGGCCCGCTTCGTGAGCGGCTACCACCTGGTGGACCCGGCCCCCGAGCGCTACGACCTGCACGCCTGGGCCGAGGTGTACCTGCAGGGGGCCGGCTGGCGCGGCTTCGACCCCAGCGGCAAGGGGGCGGTCGACGACCGCTACATCCCCGTGGCCACCTCCTCCCGCTCAGACCTCACCGCGGCCGTGAGCGGCACCTTCTCCGGACCGCCGGGGGTGGAGAGCAAGCTCGACTGGTCGATCAGCGCCGA
>JBEBCX010000123.1:0-9600 GCA_041157425.1 Cyanobacteriota bacterium
GCGGGCGGTGGCCCCTGGGGCCACCGCCGATCTGGCCTGCACTGGCAGCGTGGCGCCCCCCTGGCTGGCGGCCAGCGGCCTGCCGGTGGATGGGGCCACGGGCCGCGTGCTGTGTGAGTCCACCCTGCAGGTGCAGGGGCATCCGCAGCTGTTCGCCAGTGGCGACTGCGCCCTGGTGGCCTCCGCCCCCAGGCCCCCCTCAGGGGTGTGGGCGGTGCGGGCCGCACCGCTGCTGGCCCACAACCTGCGGCGGCAGTTGGAGGGGCGCGGCCGCCGGCTGCGCCCGTGGCGCCCCCAACGGCTGGCGTTGCAACTGCTGGGGGATGGGGGCAGCGGCGCCGATGTCCGCCCCCGGGCCCTGGCGCTCTACGGCCCCATCTGTGTGGGGCCCAGCCGTTGGATCTGGCGCTGGAAGCAGCGCATTGATCGGCGCTTCATGGCCATGTTTCCCTCCCCGGCGCGGGCGCGCCGCCGGCCCGCGTTGGCCGGAGCGGAGGCGCCGATGGCCTGCCGCGGCTGCGCCGCCAAGCTGCCGGCCCAGCCCCTGGAGGCGGCCCTGCGTCGCCTGGCGGGCACGGCCCTGGCGCCGCCGCCGCAGGATGCGGCCCCCGTGCTGGATCTGCCCGATGGGGGCGTGCTGCTGCAGAGCGTGGATGGCTTCCCGGCCCTGGTGGCCGACCCCTGGCTCAACGCCCGGCTCACCACCCTGCACGCCTGCAGCGACCTCTGGGCCAGCGGCGCTGCGGTGCACAGCCTGCAGGCGGTGATCACCCTGCCGCAGGCCGCCCCGTCGCTGCAGGAGGAGTGGCTGCTGCAGAGCCTGGCGGGGGTGCGCTCGGTGCTGGATCCCCTCGGAGCAGCCCTGCTCGGGGGGCACAGCCTCGAGGGCCGCGATGGGGCTGGCCTGGGGCTGAGCCTGAGCGTGAATGGCATGGCTCCGCCAGGTCGCCAATGGGGGAAGGGACCGCTCCCGGAGGGCGCCGTGTTGCTGCTCAGCCGCCCGATCGGCAGCGGCGTGCTGTTTGCTGCGGCCCAGGCGGGCCTCGCCGATGCCGCCTGGATCGACGCCGCCCTGGAGCTGATGCAGGGCAACCAGGCGCCGTTGGTGCCGCTGTTGGCGCAGCACGGTTGCCTGGCCTGCACGGATGTCACCGGCTTTGGCCTGCTGGGGCACCTGGGGGAGATGCTGGCGCCGGATCAGGCCCTGGACCTCGATGCCGCCGCCGTGCCGGCCATGGCGGGGGCCCTCGCGTTGCTGGAGCGGGGCCTGGCCAGCAGCCTGGCCCCCGCCAACGCCCGTGCCCTGGCGGCCCTGGCCCCGGTGGGGCCTGTGCAGGTGCGGCATCCGGTGGACGCCGCGCGCCAGCAGCTGCTGATCGATCCGCAAACCTGTGGGCCGCTGCTGGCGGCCCTGCCGGCGGCAGGCGCTGAGGCGGCCCTGGCGGCGGTGCGGGCGGCGGGCTTCCCCCAGGCGGTGCTGATCGGGCGGGTGCTTAGTCCCTTACCAGCCAGCCCACGGTGAGGTCGTCTGGGTCGCGCTGCAGGTAGAAGTAACCGCGGGCGCCGCTGCGTTTGTGGCCACTCACCACCAGGGCCCTGTAGCGGTAGCTGTTGCCCTGGGAATCGCGCTCCTGCAGCTCACCCCAGCAGCTGGATGGCTTGAGCTGCAGGCTGCCGCTGTAGCGCACGGTTTCGCCCATGCCGTTGGTGCTGATCAGGGCGATGCCCTCCACGCTGCCGCTGCGCCATTGCTCCCGTTGCACCACCGCGTTGGGCACCCAGGCCTTGCCCTGCCAGCTGAGGCCCGTCTGTTGGCTGAGCACCAGGCCATCGAGCTGGCCCGCGCTGCAGCTGCCCTTGCCCATGGGCAACCAGCGGCTGGTGATCACCGCCCCGGGGCTGCGGCTGATGCTGTAGAGCGGCCGGCCCCGGCCATCCACCACCACCTCGGTGCGCTCCACCCCCCAGGGCAGGCGCCGCTCCAGCTCCACCACGCAGGCGGCGGTCACGCTGAGCGAGCCGCTGTAGCTGCCGCTGCGCTCGCTGCGGCCCTGCCGTTCTGCGGCGGTGCCGCGCACGGTGCCATCGGGGAGCCAGCGCTCCTCCAGCAGGTGGGCGGTGGGGGTCGCCGCGGCGCCGCTGCCGCGGTTGCCGGTGCCCATCACGGCGAAGCGTCCGGGCTGCGGCTTGGGGCAGGCGGTGGTGCCAGCGGCGGGCTGGGCCACGGCCGCTGCACCCAGCAGCGGGGCGGCCAGAACAGGGGCGGCCAGCGAGATGGCGGCCAAACTCACACGCAACATCAACGGGGCGGGCGGGCTTAGATCTGCACCATGCCGCAGCGCATGCCCTTGAGCACGGCCTGCACGCGATTGTTGACTTCCAGCACCTTCAGCAGCCGCTTGGTGTAGGTGCGGGCGGTTTCTTCGCTCACCACCAGTTGTTCGGCGATGTCCCGGTCGGTGAGGCCGCTGGCCAGCAGGTCGAGCACCTCGTATTCGCGGGGCGTGAGGCGCGGGCAGCTGAGGTAGGGCAGTTGGCCCGAGCGCAGCGAGGGACTGCGGTAGGAGTGATGCCCCATCACGGCGATCACGGCGGCCTCGAGGGGTTTTTGGTCTTCGATGAAGTCCGCCTCGGCCACCACCGCCTCCAGCCAGTCGGCCTCGGCGTATTCCACCGGGATTGCATCCCCCAGGGCCAACACCACCACCTTGAGGTGAGGTTGCAGCTTGCGGGCCTTGCGGGCCAGCTCAAAGCCGTTGCCGCTCTCCAGAAAATCGGTGCAAATCAGCAGCTCGTAGGGCTCCTGCTGCAGATAGCTGAGACAGCTCTTTTCGTCCGTTACGGCGCACCCAATCAGCGTGGCGTCGCTGAAACTGTCGCAGAGGCAACGCAGAAAGAATCGCCCCTTCATGGCCAGGGCCACCTTGCCATCCACCGCCACCGACAGCAGCACCTCGTCAAGATTGCTGCCGCGCAGGCTGTCGAGATACGGAGTCAGGTCCATCGCTCACTCCTGAGCGTTGCCAGCCCACCCAAGAGGTGCGCTGTGAGCATCATGCTCCTCACCGGTACCCAACCGTGGGCCCCCTTGACATTGCTTATGCCGATCCCACGATCAGGCGCTCAGGGCGGGGGTCTTCACGGCGCAACTGCCGGTCCTGCAGGGCCCGCTGACTGGTGTGCAAGAAGGCGTCCATCTCAATGCCCAACTGATCGCGGAACGCCTTGCCAGCGTCTGCCAAGCCACTGAAGCCGCAGCTCCGCGCCATGGCCTCGGGGCTGTGTTGGGGATTGTCGCCCAGCCGCTTGAACAGCCTGCTGGCGCGGCTGATGGCGATCTCATCACCGCAGCTGCGGCCGCGGCAGTGGAGAAATGCCATGTCGAGCAGCTCAGGGTTGACCTGCTGCCGCGTGCTGATCAGCTGGGCATTGAGCTGGTGGTTGCACAACTCCGCGTGAATCAGCTGCGCGGCTGATGCCACGATGGCGTGAAAATCTGCGGCCAAAACAGACGACTGCTTGGCGCGATGGCTGACGCGTTCTTGAGAAAGAACGGGCTTGAGTGTGCTATTCATTGGGGTATGGCTCTTTCGCGTTTGTTTCGGTATCTTTTACGCCTGATTGCCGTTAGCTGTGCTGAGCCAGTTCCTGTTCTTTCTCCTGGTTGATGCGAATCAGTTGCGCGTAGAGATAGTCCGGGGATTTGTAATGCTTGGGCAGGCAATGGTGCAGGGTTTCCAGGCGCCCCCAGCACACCGTTCGTTGAATCTTGTTGAGCGATCGCTTTTCGGCGATCAACATTTTCAGCGCCTTGCAATACAGCTGGTAGTTGGCTTCCAGTTCGCCGATGGTGATGCTGGCCTGGGTGGTCATGGCGGGGTTGCTCAGTCGTCGTAGACGAGGCACTCAGGGGCCTGCGGGTTGAGGTCGCAGTACACCTCCAAGGGCGTGGGGTCCTTGCTGGCTTCAGGGTTGTGGGCCCTGTAGGCCTCCAGGTCGTTGAGCTCGCTTTGCAGGTGGTTGGCCTTGGCCTGGTTGCCGCTTTGGCGTGCCTGCTCGAGTTCGGTGCGCAGGCTCGCCAGGTGGTCGTCGAGGCTGCGGCTGCTGGTGGGGTCTTGCAACGGTCCTGATGCTTGCCGAACCAGAGCTACGCCCAGCGCCTCGGCGGCAGATACCCCCATTTGGGGTCATCCCCGCGGAGTCACCTGCCAACATGGAGCGGCCCCTCCACCCCGTGATGCGTCAACGTCGGTTGATGGCCGCGCTGGTGGTGGTGGCGCTGCTGGCTGCGGCCCAGACGGGCTGCCGGCGGGGCCCCTCGGAGGCGGAGCGGCGCCAGGCCCTGGAGCGGCAGCGGGCCCTCGACAGCTGCCGCCGCCACCAAGCGGCGTTGCCCCAGCGTCTGGAGCGCTTCACGGCGGATCGTCAGGCTCTGGTGGCACTGCAGGGCCAGCCCTACCGCCCCGCGCCGGGACCCCGGCCCCTCGACCCCGAGGAGCAGAGCCGGCTCACCATCTACGACCAGCAGAGCGAGCAGGAGCAATACGAGCAGGCCTTGGCGGCCTGGCAGGAGCGTGAGCAGGGGCGTCAGGCCGCCTGGCGCGCGCGCCAACGGCAACGGCTGCAGGAGGCCGAGCAACGGCTGGCGGTGTCTGCGGCGGAGCTGCGGGCGGTGAGCGGCGAGCTGTTGGATGCGGAGCCGGTGCCCTCCCTGCGGCCGGAGGTGGTGGACCGCTACCGGAGCTGCCGGCCGGAGGCATTTCGGTGAGCGCCTCGGGACGGCGCCTGCTGCAGTCGCTGCTGGGGGCTGCGTTGCTGATGCCGCAGCTGGCTCCTGGAAAGGGTTGGGCGCAGCTGCCGCCGCCGGTGCCACCGCCCCCACCCCCGCCCTCACCGTTGGCGGCTCCCGCCGCCGAGGCCGACCTGGCGGGCTGCGTGGCCAGCTACGGCAACACCGGTTGTGCTGCGCGCCTCTATGCCCAGCTGCTCTGCGACAGCATCGGCACCCGCTTCAACGGCGGCCAGCTCACCACCCAACTCGACCAGCAATACGCCCAGGCCGGCATCGATTTCAGTGGCATCAGCCCCGAGCAGGTGGAGCGGGCCGCGGTGCGCTACTACGCACCGATGCTGTGCCCGGCCAAGAGCGGCCAGATCCGCGAGCTGTTCAAGCTGTCTTGAGCCGCTGGGTGCTGAGCCAGGCCAGGGCCACCAAGCCGCTCGAGGCCCAGAGGCAGAGCGGCAGCCCCCCCACCAGGAACAGGGCGCCGGAGAGCAGCGTTCCCACCAGGCGGCCGGCGGCGTTGGCCATGTAATAGAAGCCCACGTTGAGGCTCACCGCTTCGGCATCGCTGGTGGCGAGCACCAGGTAGCTGTGGATGGAGGAGGCGAAGGCCACCAACCCCCCCACCACCGCCACCGCAGGGTGGGCCACCTGACGCCATAGGGCCATGGCAATCAAGGCCGGGATGGCGGTGAGCAGGGCTGTCCAGAAGCTGAGGTCGGCGGCGTTCGGCGGGCGCCGTTGCCCCCAGGTGCGCCGCAGGGCCGGTGCGGAGCCCTGCACGATGCCGTAGCCGATCACCCAGAGGCCCATGAAGGCCCCCACCTCCCAGAAGCGCCAACCCAGGGTGGCTTCAAGGAACACCGGCAGGGCCACCACAAACCACACATCGCGGGCCCCGAACAGAAAGAAACGGGCCAGCGCCAGGGTGTTGATGCCGGCGCTGGTGGAGAACAGCGCCGTGAAGGCCGGTTTCTGCTTCATGCGGCCGATGTCGGCCGGCAGGACCAGCGTGCCGAGGAAGGAGATCCCCAGGCCCGCCGCCATCACCGCCACGGCCTGGTTGAAGCCCAGGGCGGTGAGCAGCACGCCCCCCAGGAAGAAGCCCACGCCCTTGAGGGCATTTTTGGAGCCGGTGAGGATGGCGACCCAGCGGAACAGTTGCCCCTCCCCCGCCACGGTTTTGATGGCGCTCTTGGCGCTCATCTTGTTGAGGTCCTTGGCGATGCCGCTGATGGCCTGGGCACCCATCACGTAGGCCACGCTGAGCCATTTGGGCCAGCTGTCGGCGACGGGGATCAGCAGCAGCAGCGCCGCCACCTGCAGCAGGGTGCCCGCCCAGAGGGTGAGCCTCAGGCCAAAGCGGGCCCCCAACCAGCCGCCGGCAAGGTTGGTGACGATGCCGAAGAACTCATAAAAGAGAAACAGAAAGGCGATCTCGAGGGTGCTGTAGCCGAGCTGGTGGAAGTGGAACACCACCAGCATCCGCAGGGCCCCATCGGTGAGGGTGAAGGCCCAGTAGTTGGCGGTGACAACGCCGTATTGCTGCAGGGCGGAGAGGGGTTTCATGCGTTGACACCCATCAGCGCTCATCCATCAGGGCCACATGGCACACCAGGTCGGCCATGCGGGAGCTGTAGCCCCACTCGTTGTCGTACCAGGCGTACACCTTGAGTTGGGTGCCGTTCACCACCATCGTCGACAGGCCGTCGACGATGGCGCTGCGGTTGTCGTTGACGTAGTCGACCGACACCAGCGGCCGGGTTTCGTAGCCGAGGATGCCGCGCAGCGAACCCTGCGCCGCCGCTTCGAAGGCGGCGTTGACGGCTTCCACGGTGGTGGGCTGCTCCAGCTCGAACACCGCATCGGTGAGCGAGGCGTTGAGCAGCGGCACACGCACGGCATGGCCGTTGAGCTTGCCCTGCAGCTCCGGAAAGATCAGGCCGATGGCCTTGGCGGATCCTGTGGTGGTGGGGATCAGGCTCTGCAGGCAGGAGCGGGCGCGGCGCAGGTCGCCCTTGAAGCCATCCACCACCACCTGGGTGTTGGTGACGTCGTGGAGGGTGGTGATGGCGCCGTGGCGGATGCCGAACTGCTCGTGCACCACCTTCACCACGGGGGCCAGGCAGTTGGTGGTGCAGGAGGCGGCGGTCACCAGGCGGTGCCGCTCCGGGTCGTAGCTGTGGTGGTTGATGCCGAACACCACGTTGAGGGCTTCGGTGCCAGCCACCTCCCCCTTCACCGGGCAGGCCACCACCACCCGCCTGAGGCCCAGCTGGTCGAAGTAGGGGTTGAGGGTGTCGGGTGTCTTGAAGCGGCCGCTGCACTCGAGCACCAGCTCCACACCGGCGGCGGCCCAGGGCACGGCGGTGGGATCGGCGTGCTGGGAGTAGCTGATGCTGGCGTCGCCCACCCAGAAACCGTGGTGGTTGGGGTTCACGGCCTGGGCCCAGCGGCCATGCACCGAGTCGAAGGCGAGCAGATGGGCGGCGGTGGCGGCATCCCCGCCGCTGTCGTTCACATGCACGATCTCGATGCCGGGCCGGCCCCAGAGGGCGCGGAACACCAGCCGTCCGATGCGTCCGAATCCGTTGATGCCGATGCGCATGGCCATCCGCCGCAAAGCCCGCTGAACTTAGATCAACAATGGTTGATGCATCAACTCTGCTTGATTTGGCTGCTGCGGCGCCTTAACCTTCCGCCAACGGCACCGTTTTGCCTTGCCCGCAGCCATGCCCGCCGCTGTGGCCGATCACCCGTATGGCGGCTGCGATCTCGACCAGGCCCGGCAGCTGTTCAAGGCCCTGGCGGATCCCCTTCGCCTGGAGGTGGTGCAGGCCCTGGGGGGTGGTGAGCGCTGCGTGTGCGAGTTGAGCCACGGGTTGGGGCTGGCCCAGTCGCGGTTGTCGTTTCACCTCAAGGTGATGCGCGAAGCGGGCCTGATCGAGGCGCGGGAGCAGGGCCGCTGGGTGTACTACCGGCTGCGGCCCGGTGCCCTGGAGGGGTTGCAGGGGTGGTTGGGGGATCTGGCCTGCGGCGCTGCCACGCCGGCGGCCCCCTGTTGCCCCTGACCCTCCGGCTTGGCGGCTGTCTTAGTGGGGCAGCCGTTCTTGGTCGCCCAGCGCCTGGGGCGTTTGACGCCGGAAGCTGCTGAGGCGATGGTCGGCGGCCTCGAGGTCGGCGATCAACCGCCGGCAGGCGCGCTCGGGCATGGTGTGGTCACCGCAGGTGAACACATCCACGGCGGCGTAGCCGGATTCCGGCCAGGTGTGGATTGAGAGATGGGATTCCGCCAGCAGTGCCAGGGCAGTCACCCCCTGGGGGCTGAAGCGGTGGCTGATCAGCTGCAACAGCGTGGCACCGGCCTCTTGCACGGCCTGGGTGATGCTGCTGCGGAGGAAGGCTTCGTCGTCGAGCCGATCGGCTCGGCAGTGGTAGAGCTCAAGGATGCAGTGCTTGCCAACGGCGTCGGTGCTGCTGCCGGTGTTGGTGCTCACCCATCCAGGGTTGGGGTGCAGCTCAGCGAGGGATGGAACCATCGGTTCGTGCAGAACAAGGTCCCAACCTAGGGCTCCAGATCGCTTCTGGCATCAGGGCTTCGCGGCAGCTGTTGCTGATTGTTGGCCGTCCAATCCCGAGACCTTTTGTGCGCACTGACACCGGCCGTTGTTGCCGCAAACCAAGCCTTCACGCACTCTTAACCTTGCGCTAACCCTGGAGGTTGGGCCGCTGTTTAGACGTTGGGAGCTCCCGTTCGGTTGCTCCCATGACCTTCGCGAAGAAGGCCCTTTCCATCGGCATGCTCTCCAGCCTGGGGCTGGCCGGCGCCGCCATCGCCCAGACCGCCATCAACGGCGCTGGTGCAACATTCCCGGCCCCCTTCTACCAGCGTGCTTTCGCAGGTGCGGCTGGCCTCGGCATCAAAGTCAACTACCAGTCCGTGGGCTCCGGCGCTGGTGTGCGCCAGTACGTGGCTGGCACCGTTGATTTCGGCGCCACCGATGAGCCGATCAAGGCCTCGGAAGCCGCCAAGGTGAAGCGCGGTGTGGTGCAGTTCCCCGCTGTCGGCGGCACCATCGCCGTGGCCTTCAACAAGGCGGATTGCAACGGCCTCAAGCTCACCCAGAAGCAGGTGGTGGACATCTTCCTGGGCGAGATCAAGACCTGGGATCAGCTCAAGTGCGGCAAGGGCAAGATCACCGTGGCCCACCGCTCCGATGGCTCCGGCACCACCTTCGCCTTCACCAACTCCCTGAGCGCCTTCTCCTCCGAGTGGAAGAGCAAGGTGGGCGAGGGCAAGAGCGTGAAGTGGCCCGTGGGCGTGGGCGGCAAGGGCAATGAGGGCGTGGCCGGTGTGATCCAAAACACCCCCGGCGCCATTGGTTATCTGAACCAGAGCTTCGTGCGCGGCAACATCAAAGCTGCTGCCCTTCAGAACAAGGCCGGCAAGTTTGTGATGCCCACCCTGGCCGGCGGCGCCGCCGCCCTGAACAACATCCAGCTGGATGCTCGCCTGGCTGGGGAAGACCCCAACCCCGCCGGCGACAAGAGCTACCCGATCACCACCCTCACCTGGATCCTGGCCTACCAGGAGGGCAACGGCCTCAAGGCCGGCCCGATCCGCAAGTCGATGCTGTACCTCCTGGGCCCCGCCCAGAACCAGGCCGACGAACTGGGTTATGTGCCCCTCAAGGGCGACATCCTCAAGAAGGCCAAGGCCGCCGTGGCCAAGATCGGCGCCTGATCCCAGCGCTGTTGATTCCACGGGGGGCTGCTGCAGCCCCCCTTTTTTTGCCCCAGATCCATGGGAGCGGTTG
>JBEBCX010000124.1:0-5336 GCA_041157425.1 Cyanobacteriota bacterium
ATCATGCCGAGGGCGATGCCCATGGTTTCGTTAGCCATTACCTGCTCCTGGAGGAGGGGTGGAATGTTCGCCTGCAACCTTGCTCTCGCAGCGAGCCCCCCGTCAAGCGTTTTGGGGCGTTTGTGCCATCACCGTCTGCGCTGTCACTGATAACCGCAGCTGATCAGTGCATCACAAAACTTTGGAGTTGCTGTTGTCTTGGTTCGGTGATGCAGCCCCAAAGCGTCGCCGTTGCCACCGCTCTCACAGGGGTTCGGCATCCGAAACGTACGCCACGCCACCGTAGTAACCCAGCAGCGGATGGATGCCCTGGCGCAGCCGCTCCAGCACCTCCGGCTGGCAAAACACGATCACGTGGGCGTTGGCGCCGAGGCCGCTGAAATCCATCGCCTCCGACACCGACCCGTGGGGGCCCTTGCCGGTGACGTGCTTCATCACCGTGTAGCCCGGCGAACCGGCGGCATCGATGGCCTTGAGCACGGCATCCAGTTCCCGCTCGCTGATGATCAGATCGAGGCGTTTCATCCGATCAACCCGCGGGTACCACCAGTTTGTTCACCAGCGCCATGTAGAGCGGAATTCCCACAATGATGTTGAAGGGAAAGGTGAGCCCCAGGGCCGTGGAGATGTAGTAGCTCGGGTTGGCCTCCGGCACCGTCATGCGCATGGCCGCCGGCACCGCGATGTAAGAGGCGCTGGCGCAGAGCACCACAAACAGCAGGGCGTTGCCGGGCCCCAGCCCCAGCCCGCGGGCGATCAACGCACCCACCACGGCGTTGAACAGCGGCATCAGCACCGAAAAACCAATCAGGAAGCTGCCGGCGCGGCGCAGGTCCGCCAGGCGCTGGGCCGCCACGATGCCCATGTCCAGCAGAAAGAAGCTGAGGGAGCCGTAAAAGAGCTTGTCGGTGAAGGGCAGCATCTTCTCCACGCTCTGGGGGCTGTTGGCCGCTGACAGGTAGCCGATCACCAGGCTTCCCACCAGCAGGTACACCGAGCCGTTGAGCATGGCCTCGTGCAGCACCGCCCCCCAGCGCATGCGGCCGTTGTCGGGCCGTTGCTGGGTGCTGGCCAGCTTCACCAGCAGCAGCCCCACGATGATCGCCGGCGATTCCATCAGGGCCAGGGCCGCCACCATGAAGCCGTCGTGGGGGAGCTTCTGGGTTTCCAGGAAGCTCTCGGCGGTGATGAAGGTCACGGCGCTGATGGAGCCGTAGGTGGCGGCGATGGCGGCGGCGTTGAAGCCATCGAGCTTCAGCCGCAGCACCGCAAAGCTCACCAGCGGCACCGCCAGCGACATCCCCACCGCCGCGGCGATGGTGGGCAGCACGGGGCCGCTGATGCCGCTGTGCTGCAGCTCCAGGCCGCCCTTGAAGCCGATCGCCAGCAGCAGGTAGAGCGAAAACAGCTTCGGCAGCGGCGCCGGGATCTCCAGATCCGAGCGCACCAGCACCGCAATCACCCCCAGGAAAAAGAACAGAACCGGTGGGGTGAGCAGGTTCTGCAGAACCAAACTGGTGTCCATTCCTGCCTGGGCTGTTCCGCGTTTGCAAGCTAGGTCTGCGGTGCAGATCTGTTGCCAGCTGCACACATCTCAGCGCACGGGCTTGCCGCCTTCGGACGCCCTCCCTACGGTTTTTCGCGAGGCAGGAAGCCCCTGGACTTGTTCGGGGGGTGGAATGTTCAACCCAACCTGCCTCACACCCTTGGCGGGCGCCCCCAACCGGCACAATGGGGCCCCTGCGGCGGAGGCGGTCCGGATGCACCACCGGTTCAGCCCTTCGAGCACACCCGTGTTGGTGATCGCCAGCGGCAACGCCCACAAGGTGGCGGAGATCACGGCGATGCTCGATGCCGTGCGCCTGGAGGTGCGCCGCCAGCCGGAGGGGCTGGAGATCGAGGAAACCGGCAGCACCTACCTGGAGAACGCCCGCCTCAAGGCCACCGCGGTGGCGCGCCTCACCGGCCAGTGGGCCCTGGCGGACGATTCGGGCCTGGAGGTGGATGCCCTGGGCGGTGAGCCGGGGCTCTACTCAGCCCGCTACGCCGCCACGGATCCGGAACGGATCGCGCGGTTGCTGGGGGAGCTGGGGGAGAGCCCCTACCGCAGCGCCAGCTTCAACAGCGCCATGGTGCTGGCCAACCCCGAGGGGGAGCCGGTGCTGGAGGCGGAGGGCATCTGCCGCGGGGAGATCCTGCTGGCCCCCGAGGGGGAGGGCGGCGGCTACGACCCGGTGTTCTGGGTGCGCGAAGCCGGCATGACCTACGCCCAGATGCCGGCGCATCTGCGCCACAAGCTGGGGTCGCGCGGCAAGGCGGCCCGGGCCCTGGCGCCGGAGTTGAAGCGCTTGCTCAGGCTCGAGCGCGCCGGTTGATCTGCTCCACCGAGCGCATGGCGGC
Organism: Cyanobacteriota bacterium; assembly: GCA_041157425.1. Lineage (GTDB taxonomy): Bacteria > Cyanobacteriota > Cyanobacteriia > PCC-6307 > Cyanobiaceae > Vulcanococcus. The sequence goes on from JBEBCX010000124.1 coordinate 2,401, forward strand.
GGCGGCGGCCTCCTCCACATCCCCTTCCCAGCCGGCCAGGGTGAGGCGGCCGAAGGCGCCCACCGCTTTCACATCCACCACGGTGATGTTGCTGGCTTTTTCGGCTTCGTTGGCCGCCAGCAGCACGTAGCCGGCGGGCTCGGTTTCCAGGATGTACATGCTCATGCCGGCCTGGATCATCGATCCACGGCGGTTCTGGCGGTTGATCAGCACCGCGTGGTCGGGGGTGATGGCGCGGATGATCTCCGTCCAGGTGACGCTGCAGCGGGTGCGCTGCTCCACGCGGCTGCCGATGGCCTCCAGCACCACATCGCCGGAGTGGAGCACGTTGCTCTGGTCGCGGTGGTAGAGCGCCAGGGAGCCGAAGGCCCGCTCCACCACCATCTGGCCGAGGCGCACGGTGCTGGCCTTGAGCGAGATGTCGGTGACGCGGTGCACCGCCATGCCGGGGGACACCTCCAGCCAGAGGCAGGCGTCTCCCGGGATCGGCAGGAAGCCCTGGCTGACGGTGCCCATGTAGGCCGCCAGCTGGGGCTGCAGGGAATCGAGAAACACATAGGTGCGCAGCTCGATCGACTCCACCGCGCTGGCCTGGCTCACCAGCCGTGCCTCGCTGTCGGTGGTGATCACACAGCTGGCCGCCGAGGGATGCAGCTCATCCAGGGGCGTGCCACTGGCGCTGAACCCCAGGTCGGTGCCCGTGATCTGCACCGCTGTGGTGCGTCGCCTGGGGGTGCTTGCGGGCAAAGAAACGAAGCGCTCCAGGGGGCCGATCGGCTGCGGGACACGCACACCGGTTGGAGCGCGGCGATCTTACCGCCCTGTTTCGATGGGGCTCCGGTGGCGTCGGCGTCGGCGCTGGCGTCGGCGGATGCTGACCGGCGCGCCGCAACCGTGCCCAATGACACAACCGCTCGGGCCGCCGTGGCTAACACAGGCCCACCGCCGGTCTGGCCCGATGCTCACGCCCGCCACCCGCATCCGCCTGCAGGACATCCTTGAGCGCATCCGCAGCGATGCCTCCGTGTCGCTGGAGGAGCGCATCTACGTGCAGAAGTTCGCCGACCGCAACCACACCGTGGCCGGTTGGTTGCATCAGGCCCGCCGGGAGCAACAGGCCGCCTGCGGCGACGGGGTGGATCGGTTGCTGGCCCAGCTCGATCTCGGCTCCGTGGATCCGGAGCCCCCCTTCCGCCCCGATGCCGAGGATCCCGGCGACCTCGGCGACTGGTTTGGCCAGGCTCCGGACTGGTTGCGGCGCAGTTGAAGGGCCGGTACGGTCCGGCCATCCTCCGCAGCATCGCCCGTGGCCGCCAAGCGCACCGCTTCCACCGCTTCTTCGGCTTCCACCAAAGCCGCCGCCAGCGCTGCCGACGAGGCCAACCTCAAGCCCGAACAGGCCCTGGCCCTGGTGGGCATGGGCCTGATGCAGAAGATGGCCGCCAACGGCGAATTGCCCTGGATGTGGAGCGAGGCGGAGGACGGCGGCAGCTGCGATGTGGCCGCCCTGCGCCAGCGGCTCGAGCTCACCCAACTGGCCCTCAGCACCGGTGCGCCGCTGAGCACCGCTGAGGTGACCTACTTGATGGGTGCCCGCCCCGGTTCCGCCCGGGTGGAGCGGGGTGGCCTGCGGGCCCGCCGCGTGAACCGCAACGTGTGGAAGCTGTCGCGCGTTGACGGCGGCGGCGAGCGCTCCGGCGAGGTGAGCAGCTTCGGCAGCTTCAACGACGGCCGCCGCCGCTTCGGCTGAGCTGAATCGGCTGAGCTGAATCGGCCTAGGGCAGCTCGCCCCCCAGGCTGATTTCCCGATCCCAGGCGGAGATCAGTTGATCCCGCAGCCAGCTCGCCTGGGTGAGGGCGGCATCCAGCCCGCCCCACCAGTTGATCAACGCCACCGGGATCGGCATGGCGTTGCACTCCAGTTCAAAGGATTGGATCTGGTCCTCGCCGTCGGCGAGCACGGTGATCGTGAACTCCAGCAGCCCCTGCTGCCAGGGGTGCAGGGTCACCGTGGTGACGTGGTCGGCCTCTCCGCTGCCCAGGTCGATGGTCCACCACGGCCCAACCGGGGGTGGCCGCGGTGACCCCCGCTGCAGATCCAGCTTGGGCCAGCCGCGTTGCACCAGCTGCTGGAGCAGAGCGTTGAGGGTGGAGCGCACGGGTCCTCCCCCGTTGCGTTGCCCCTGTCATGGCACCGGTGGCCCCTGGCCAGCAAGGGCGCTGCCGCTGCCACGGCGCCACCCCACCGATAAGCCCCCCTTGCTGGAGCGATCACGAACTCCTGTTGCTGGCAATCCCCAACGCTGATCGGCGGTTTCTACCGTTCGCGTCACTTCGCAAGCACCCTGCGTGTCGTGGCTTGGAACGGCCTGGCTGGTGCCCCTCTATCCCCTGGTGGGATCGGCCTTCAGCCTGCTGTGGTCGCCGGGGTTGATCAAGCGCAGCGGCCCCCGGCCGGCGGGCTACATCAACCTGCTGATGGTGGCGGTGGCCTTCGCCCACAGCCTGCTGGCCCTGATCAGCCTGCACAACAACTCCGCCGCCGGGGCCTCGGCGATCTACGCCCCGCCCACCTTCGGCTGGACCTGGATCGACACCGCCGGCCTGCGCATCGGCTTTGACGGCCTGGTGAGCGAGCCGGCCCTGATCGCCATGACGGTGATCACCGGCCTGCACGTGCTGGTGCAGATCTATTCGATTGGCTACCTGGAAATGGACTGGGGCTGGCCGCGCTTCTTCGGTGGCCTCAGCTTTTTCGAGGCGGGCCTCTGCGCCCTGGTGCTCACCGATTCGGTGTTCTTCAGCTACGTGCTGCTGGAGCTGCTCACGGTGGGCACCTACGTGATCGTGGGCACCTGGTACAACCAATCGCTGGTGGTGAAGGGGGCCCGCGATGCCTTCCTCACCAAGCGCATCGGCGACATCGTGCTGCTGGC
>JBEBCX010000125.1:0-5333 GCA_041157425.1 Cyanobacteriota bacterium
CGGCCGGGGTGTGGCCGCTGCCGCTGGCGATGCGGCGCCGGCGCGACGGGTTGGCGGCCAGCAGATCGGGGTCGCGCCGCTCGGCCTCGGTCATGGAGCCGATCATCGCCTCGATCTTCTTGAGCTGCTCCTCGCCCTGCTTGAGCATGCCGTCGTCGATCTTGTTCATGCCCGGGATCATCTTCATCAGGCCCCCGAGCGAGCCCATGCGCTTGATCAGGCGCATCTGCTGCACGAAGTCCGAGAAGTCAAACGTCGCTTCCTGGAGCTTCTGCTGCATCTTGGCCACATCGGCCAGCTCCACCTCCTTCTGGGCCTTCTCCACCAGGGTGAGCACGTCGCCCATGCCGAGGATGCGGCTGGCCATCCGCTCGGGGTGGAAGGGCTGCAGCGCCTCCACCTTCTCGCCGGTGCCGATGAACTTGATCGGTGCGCCGCTCACCTTGCGGATCGAGAGGGCGGCGCCACCGCGGGAGTCGCCGTCGAGCTTGGTGAGCACGGCACCGGTGATGCCCACTTGATCGTGGAAGGCGCGGGTGAGTTCGGCGGCCTCCTGGCCGATCATCGAATCCACCACCAGCAGCACCTCATCGGGCTGCACGGCCTCGCGGATCCGCACCATCTCCTCCATCATCGCCGTGTCGATCTGGAGGCGCCCGGCGGTGTCCACCAGCACGGTGTCGAACCCCTCCTCACGGGCCTTGGCGATGCCCGCGGCGGCGATGTCCTCGGGTTTGGCGTCCGTGCCGAGGCTGAACACCTCCACCCCGATCTGCCCGCCGAGGGTGCGCAGCTGATCGATGGCGGCGGGCCGGTACACGTCAGCCCCCACCAGCAGGGCCTTGCGCCCCTGTTCCTTGAGGTGCAGGCCGAGCTTGGCGGTGGCGGTGGTTTTGCCGGCCCCCTGCAGGCCCGCCATCAACACCACAGAGGGTTCGCCGGCCTTGCCGCCGGCGGCCAGGGGGGCGTTTTCGCCCCCCATGGTCTCCACCAGCTGCTCGTGCACCACCTGGATGAATTTCTGATCCGGGCTGATGCCCCGCACCACCTCGGCGCCGAGGGCCTTCTTGCGCACTTCATCCACGAAGTCGCGCACCACCGGCAGGCTCACATCCGCCTCCAGCAGCGCCCGGCGCACGTCCTTCAGGGCGCCGTCGATGTTGGATTCGCTGATTTCACCCTGGCCACGCAGGTTTTTGACGGCCTCTTCAAACCGTTGGGAGAGCTCGTCGAACATGGCGGGGCGGCGGGGGGCTCAGCGCGCGGGGGCGGGCCCGCAGAACAGCGATCGTAAAAAGCCGCCTTCAGTGCAGCGGGCCGGCGGGCTGATGCCGCGGGTCTCAGGGGCTGGGGCGGAAGGCCGCCAGACGCCAGGCCTCACCGTCACGCGCAAACACATAAACGTTGCGCAGGGTGGTGCTGGGGGTCTGGCTGATCAGGCTGCCGTTGGCGTCGGTGCGCCGGTCGCTGTAGGTGAGGGTGGCCTCCACGGCGATGCGGCGTGGGCTGCGCTCCAGGCTGCGCAGGCCCGTGATGCTGGCGTTCACGCTGTCGCGGGCACCGGCGGCGGCGTTGGCCCGCAGTTGCTCCTGCAGGCGCTCCACCGGCAAGGGCCGGGCGATGGCATCGAGGGGTTGGGCCGGGGTTTGGCCCGCCAGCAGCGCCGCCTTGGCCTTGAGCCAGGCCTCGAGCAGCGTCTGCAGCTGGGCATCGCTGGGGTCGGCCGCGGTGAGCGGCAGGGCGGGAACCTCCACCGGCGGGGCGGCGCTCGGTGCCGGCTTCTCGAGCGGTTGCACCGGCAGGGGTTTGACCTGCTCGCTGCGGGGGCGCAGCAGCAGCCATCCCCCCAGGCCGGCGGCCACCACCACGGCGGCACCGGCCGGCAGGGCCCAGCGGGGCCAGGCCTCAAGGCTCGGCAGGGGCAGTTGGGGCAGGCTCAGCTCGGGCCAAGCCAGCTTTGGCAGGCTGATGGCGGGCAGCTCCAGGCGCGGCCAGCTCCAGGCGGGGCCGTCCCAGAGATCGTCCTCGTCCTCGTCATCCACGCCGATGTCCTCTGCGCTGTCGCTGCCATCGGCGGCGGTAGCGCCGGTGAGGTCGCTGGGGATCGACTCCCCGAGCGACGGCATCAGGCTGAGGTCCGGCCAGCCGGCACCCAGGTCTGGGCCAGCGGCCGCGCTGCGTTGGCGGCCGTGGATGCGGTCCTGCTGGTCGATGTAGGCCTGCACGTCCCGGTCGGCGAACCAGGCATCGAGATCGGCCTCGGCTTCGATGTCGCGGAAGCCCGGCAGCACCTCGGTGCTCAGCCAATCGCGGCAGTGGGCGCAGAGGGCAGCCAGGGGTTCATCCCCCTGCCGCTCGGCCCAGGCCTGCAGGTCGGGGTCGCCCTCGGCGCCGGCATCGAACAGGGCCTGGGCCTCTTCCACCTGCCCCAGCAGCAGCTGCTGGCAGGCCATCACCAGCTCCATGCCGCCCTGGCCGCCGCTCTGCAGCCGTTGCAGGGCCGCCAGGATCCGCTCCGGTTTGCGTTGCACAAATCCCGCCGCGGTGAGGGCGAAGCTGGCCAGGAAGTCAGCGGTGGCGGAGCCCGCCTCGGCCCAGCGGTTGAACAGGTCCACCTGTTCCTGCACGGTGAGGAACTGGCGGATCTGCTTGAAAAACGGTTGGAACTCGCTGGCGGGGAAGTCGGGGTCGTTGTCCCCCTCCAGGCCACCCCGCTGCTGCACCAGGCGCTCCAGCAGGGCGATTCCCTCCTGGCGTGGGGTCTGGGCGGAGAGGTCGCGGCTGATCAGGTCGAGCACGCGGTAGGGCAGCAGGGTCTGCAGGTCGTGCTCGAGGCGGCGGCGTTGTTCCGGTTGCTGGCCCATGCGTTGCAGCAGCTGCAGGCCCTGCTGCAGCAAGCGCGCTGAGGCCTCGTAGCGCCGTTGCTCACGGCACTCGGCCGCGGCGCCCTGGCAGGCGAGCCCGGCCAGCAGGCTGAGGTCGGCCTCACGGCTGCTGCCCAGGGCCGGCGCCTGGGGGGGCTGCAGGCCGCGGCTGGCGGCCTCAAAGGCCTCCTGGGCCTGGCCCGCCTCCAGCAGCAGCAACAGGCCGGCCACCTCTTTGGAGGGGGGGATCTCCAGGGCGGCGATGGCGCCGTTGGCGCTGGCGGCGATGCTGGTCAGTTCGCGCTCGTAGGCCTGGCGGCGTTCTTCGTCGCTGAGCAGATCGGCGGAGGCCTGCAGCAGGTCGGCGCGGGCCTGCAGGGTGTCGAGGGTGAAGCCCTGGTCGGGGGCCCGATCCAACCGCTGTTGCAGGGTGCGCAGCACGGTTGTTCCGTCGGTGGTGGGGCTCACCCCCAGCAGGCGGAAATGGTCGATCGGCAGGTCCAAGCCGGGGCGTTCCTTGAGGGCTGGACTGTAGGCAGGGTCTGCGGTTTTGGCCCTGATTGCGACACCGTTTGGTGATGGACCCCGTACAGTCACGGCAGCATCAGAGTTCCCGGACAGCCGGAGCGCGCGCATGACACAGGCAGATCTCGGCCCGGTTGGACTCGGTCAGGGTGTTGCCGAGAGCGGCGCCCCCGCCTGCTCCGCCGACCAGAACGCCGTCGGCCTGCATGCAGAACGTTTGCTGAACCTGTACCCCTCCAAGCCCGCTGAGGTGAGCCGGGATGAGGGCCTGCTGCTCTACCGCGACATGGTGTTGGGCCGGCGCTTCGAAGACAAGTGCGCCGAGATGTACTACCGCGGCAAGATGTTCGGCTTCGTTCACCTCTACAACGGCCAGGAGGCCGTGAGCACGGGGGTGATCAAGGCCATGAAGATGCAGCACGACTGGTTCTGCAGCACCTACCGCGACCACGTGCACGCCCTCAGCTGCGGCGTGCCGGCCCGCGAGGTGATGAGCGAGCTGTTCGGCAAGGAAACCGGCTGCAGCAAGGGCCGCGGCGGCTCGATGCACCTGTTCTCCAAGGAGCACCACCTGCTGGGCGGCTATGCCTTCATCGGTGAGGGCATCCCGGTGGCCCTCGGCGCCGCCTTCACCAGCCGCTACAAGCGCGATGCCCTGGGGGATGCCTCCAGCGATGCCGTCACCGCCGCGTTCTTCGGCGATGGCACCTGCAACATCGGGCAGTTTTACGAGTGCCTCAACATGGCGGCCCTCTGGAAGCTGCCGATCCTGTTTGTGGTGGAGAACAACAAGTGGGCCATTGGCATGGACCACAACCGCGCCACCAGCGACCCGGAGATCTGGCGCAAAGCCGCCGCCTTCGGCATGGCCGGTGAAGAGGTGGATGGCATGGATGTGCTGGCGGTGCGCGGTGCCGCCCAGCGCGCCATCGAGCGGGCCCGCGCCGGCGAAGGCCCCACCCTGCTGGAGTGCCTCACCTACCGCTTCCGCGGCCACTCCCTGGCCGACCCCGATGAACTGCGGGCCGAGGCGGAGAAGGAGTTCTGGGCCCAGCGCGATCCGATCAAGCGCCTGGCGGCCCACCTGATCGAGCACAACCTGGCCAACGCCGATGAGCTCAAGGCGATCGACAAGGAGATCGACGCCGAGGTGGCCGATTGCGTGGAGTTCGCCCTGGCGGCCCCCGAGCCCAAGGCCGAGGAGCTCACCCGCTACATCTGGGCTGAAGACTGAGCTCGGCTGAATCCTGAGCCCTACAGACCATGCAGCCGGGCCTGCTCCAGGGCGGCCCGGAACACCAGGCTGTGGCGCTCCACCAGCGGCACCAGCTCGTCGTAGCCGCCGCCGATCACCGTGGCCACGGGGATCTGGCGCCGCAGGCAGGCATCCAGCACCAGCCGATCCCGCTGCAGCAGCCCCGCGCTGCTGAGGTTGAGGCGCCCCAGGCGGTCGCCGTGGTGGGGATCCACGCCGGCGTTGTAGAGCACCAGCTGGGGCCGCACCTGATCGAGCAGCTCGGGGATGCGATCGCCAACGGCGACCAGGTAGTCGTCGTCACCGAGGCCATCGGCGAGCGGGATGTCGACGTCGCTCTGTTGTTTGTGCAGCGGGAAGTTGCTGGCGCAGTGGGCCGACAGGGTGAACACCCGTGGGTCGTCCGCAAAAATCGCGGCGGTGGCATCCCCCTGGTGCACGTCCAGGTCGATCACCATCAGCCGCTGCACCGCCCCCTCCTGCAGCAGCACCCGGGCGGCCACGGCGCAGTCGTTGAAGATGCAGAAGCCACTGCCGTGGCTGGGGAAGGCGTGGTGGGTGCCCCCCGCCAGGTGGCAGGCCAGCCCGTGGCGCAGGGCCAGGCGAGCGGTGAGCACCGTGCCCCCCACCGCCAGCCAGGTGCGCTGCACCAGGGGGGCTGTGGCCGGCAGGCCGATGCGCCGCTGCTC
>JBEBCX010000126.1:0-5329 GCA_041157425.1 Cyanobacteriota bacterium
TCGAAGCGCGGGAAGAGCAGCGCCAGGGGCGGCGGCTCTCAGCGCAGCCTCAGGCCACCAGCTCCAGCAGGCCCATCTGAGCAGCGGCCAGCGGGCGGTGCCGCGCCTGGGCGAAACCGGCCGTCAGGGCCATCTGCCGCTGCTGCTCGCCGCTGGGGAAGCGGGCGATGCTCTCCTCCAAGTAGGCGTACTGCGCCTCCAAGCCGGCCCGGCGGGCGAGGGGCACCACCAACCGCCGCAGATACAGACGCTGAAACGCCGCCGTGGCCCCCTGGGGGTTGGCTGAGCGGTTGAAATCGAGCACAGCAGCCCGGGCGCCCGGCCGCAGCACCCGCCGCAGCTCCGCCAGCCCCGCGGCGGGATCCGCCAGGTTGCGCAGGCCATAGGCCATCACCGCCCCATCGGCCCAGCCCTCCGCCAGGCCGGTGTCGAGGGCATCCCCCTGGCGAAACTCCAGCGGCAGCCAGGGCTGGCGAGCGGCCCGCCGCCGCGCCTGCCGCAGGGGCGCCGCGGCCGCATCGAGCCCCAGCACCAGGCCAGCCGGGCGCACCTTCTCCGCCAGCACGAGGGCCAGATCGCCGGTGCCGCAGCACAGATCCAGCAGCCGTTGGCCGGGCTCCGGGGCCAGCCAGGCGATGGCCTGACGCTTCCAGAGGCGGTGGAGCCCCAGGCTCAGGGTGTCGTTGAGGCGGTCGTAGCTGGGGGCGATCCGATCGAACAGGTCGCGCACCTGCTCGGGATCACCGGGGCGAATCGCTGCTGGCATCCCAGGGCAGGGAGATGCCATCGAGGCTGACACCCCCGGCGGCGAGCTGGGCTTCGATCCGGTCGGCACTGGTGAAACTCATCACCATCACGGTGGCCAGGCCCACGGCGGCAAAACACACCATGCAGCCCGCCAACATCAGGGAAAATTCCTTGCGGTCGGAGGCGGCCTGCATCAGCTGCAGGGCCCAGGCCACCATCGCCACGACGGCCAACACCATGACCACCGCCAGTGCTGTGGAGTGGGGTTGGAGCAGCGCCGGCACGGCGAATGTGAAGAAGCTGAGACGACTGTAAAGCCGCTTAACACAGGGCCGCGAGCGGCCGCACCGGCAGGCCGCGGCCCAACAGATCCTCCTTGATCTGCTCCACCGTGAGCACGCCATCGTGCAGCAGGGAAGCCAGCAACGCCGCCGAGGCATGACCCCCGGCCGGGCCGGCATCGAGGGCCGCGGCGATGTGATCGATGCAGCCGGCACCGCCGCTGGCGATCACCGGCACCTCCACGGCATCGGCCACGGCCCGGGTCAGCTCCAGGGCGTAGCCCGCCTGGGTGCCGTCGCCATCCATGGAGGTGAGCAGGATTTCCCCGGCCCCGAGGGCCACCACCTGCTGGGCCCAGGCCACCGCATCGAGGCCGGTGTTCTCGCGGCCGCCCTTCACGTACACATCCCAGCCGGGCTGGCCGTTGTCGCGGGCCCGGGCGTCGATGGCCACCACGATGCACTGGCAGCCGAAACGCTCGGCCCCCCGCGCCACCAGATCCGGATCGCGCACCGCCGAGGAGTTGAGGCTCACCTTGTCGGCACCGGCGCGCAGCAGCTCGGTGATCCCCTCCACGCTGCTGATGCCGCCCCCCACCGTGAACGGGATGGTCACCGCTTCGGCGGTGCGGCGCACCAGGTCCACCAGGGTGGCGCGGCCCTGGTGGGAGGCGGCGATGTCGAGGAACACCAGCTCATCGGCCCCGGAGGCGCTGTAGCGGCAGGCCAGCTCCACGGGGTCGCCGGCGTCGCGCAGCCCCACGAAGTTCACGCCCTTCACCACGCGCCCATCGGCCACATCCAGGCAGGGAATGATCCGTTTGGCGACCATGGCGGCAGGCAGCAGCGGCAAGGAACGCCAGGGGAGCTGGCGTCTCCGGGGGTTAACCTGACGCCACTTTTTCATCGCGCCGGCCATGACCCAGGCTGCCATCACCATCGGCTCGAAGGTGCGGGTCACCCGGGTTCGCGACCGCATCCCCGCCGACCTGGTGGCCGCCCTGCAGGCCGATGCCACCGGCACCGTCACCGACTTCAAAGTCACCGACGGCAAGGGCATCGGCGTGGTGGTGACGCTGGCCAATGGCGCCACCACCTGGTTCTTCGACGACGAAATCACCGCCGCCTGAAGCCCGCCTCGTGAGCGAATCCCCCAACCCCACCGCCGCCAGCGGCGCTGGAGCCCGGCAACTGCTGGGGATGAAGGGTGCCAGCGGCACCTCCAACATCTGGAAGATCCGGCTCCAGCTGATGAAGCCGGTGACCTGGATCCCCTTGATCTGGGGGGTGCTCTGCGGCGCGGCGGCTTCCGGCAACTTCCACTGGCGGCTGCCCGAGGTGGGAGCCTCCATCGCCTGCATGTTGATGAGCGGCCCGCTGCTGGCGGGCTACACGCAGACGATCAACGACTACTACGACCGCGAGATCGACGCGATCAATGAGCCCTACCGGCCCATTCCCTCCGGGGCCATCCCGCTGTGGCAGGTGAAGGCCCAGATCTGGGTGTTGCTGCTGGCGGGGCTTGGGGTGGCCTACGGGCTCGACCGGTGGGCCCAGCACAGCACCCCGGTGCTGTTCCTGCTGGCCCTGGGGGGCTCGTTTGTGAGCTTCATCTATTCCGCCCCGCCGCTCAAGCTCAAGCAAAACGGCTGGCTGGGCAACTACGCCCTCGGGGCCAGCTACATCGCCCTGCCCTGGTGGGCGGGCCAGGCCCTGTTCGGGCACCTCACTTGGACCACCGCCCTGCTCACCCTGGCCTACTCCCTGGCCGGCCTGGGCATCGCGGTGGTGAACGACTTCAAGAGCGTGGAGGGCGACCGCGCCCTGGGGCTGCAATCGCTGCCGGTGGTGTTTGGCATCGAGCGGGCCAGCTGGATCAGCGCCGGCATGATCGACGTGTTTCAGCTGGCGATGGTTGCTGTGCTGATCGCGATCGGCCAGCATTTCGCCGCGGTGCTGCTGGTGCTGTTGATCGTTCCCCAGATCACCTTCCAGGACATCTGGCTGCTGCGCGACCCCGTGGCCTTTGACGTGAAATACCAGGCCAGTGCCCAACCCTTCCTGGTGCTGGGGATGCTGGTGACGGCCCTGGCCATCGGCCACAGCAACCTGGTGCTGATGTGACACCAAAGCGCCGCCGGCCGCTTGTTCGCGCAGGCCTGGTGGGCGCAGGGGCCGGCGTTGCCGTGGCCCTCGGTCAGAGCCTGCTGCTGGTGGGTGTCGACGCCCTGATGCCCGATGTGCGGCGGCTGGGCAGCTACAACCGCCCCGGCACGGTCACGGTGCTCTCCGCCGACGGCCAGGTGATCCAGAAGCTGGGGCCCGCCACCCGCGAGAAGTTGATGAGCGGCCAGATGCCGCTGCTGGTGCAGCGGGCCTTCATCGCCGCGGAAGACCGCCGCTTCTACCAGCACAACGGCATCGACCCGGTGGGGATTGGCCGGGCCATGGTGCGCAACCTCAAGCAGGGGGCCGTGGAGGAGGGGGCCAGCACCATCACCCAGCAGCTGGCCCGCACGGTGTTCCTCAGCCAGGACCGCACGATCCTGCGCAAGCTCAATGAGGTGTTTCTGGCGGGCAAGCTCGAGCGCCAGCTGAGCAAGCAGCAGATCCTCGAGCAATACCTCAACAACGTCTACCTGGGCTCCAGCGCCTATGGCATCTCCGATGCCGCCTGGATCTACTTCTCCAAAACCCCCGCCCAGCTCACCCTGCCGGAGGCGGCCCTGATCGCCGGCCTGCCGCCGGCCCCCTCGGTGTACTCGCCGCTGGTGAATCCGGATCTCGCCCTCGAGCGCCGCACCACGGTGCTGCGGCGCATGCGCGAAGCGGGGTTCATCGACGACCTGCAGCTGCAGCGGGCCAGCGCCACTCCCCTGGAGCTCAAGCCGGCGGAACCCAAGTACTGGACCAGCCGCGCCCCCTACTTCACCAGCTGGGTGGCCCAGGAGCTGCCCAAGGTGCTCAGCCCCGAGCAGCTGGAGGTGGGCGGGCTGACGATCCGCACCAGCCTCAACATGCCCTGGCAGGAACGGGCCCAGGCCACGATCAACAAACACGCCCCCGGGGAGATGCAGGGGGCGGTGGTGTCGATGGAACCGGGCACCGGCCTGGTGCGCAGCATGGTGGGGGGCAAGGATTTCGGCACCAGCCAGTTCAACCGTGCCGCCCAGGCCCTGCGCTCGCCGGGGTCCACCTTCAAGTTGTTCGTGTACCTCACCGCCCTCAAGGAGGGCATGAAACCCGAAGACAAGATCAACGACCGCCAGGTTTGCTACGGCGGCTACTGCCCGCGCAACTTCGGCAACCGCTACATGGGCACCGTGCCGCTGTGGGTGGCGCTGCAGAACTCGCTCAACACCGTGTCGGTGAGCCTGCTCAAGCAACTCGGCTTCGACAAGGTGATCGCCACCGCCAAGAGCCTGGGCATCAGCCGCGAGCTGGGTCGCTTCTACCCGCTGGCCGTGGGCGCCACCGAGCAGACCGTGCTCGACATGACCGCCGCCTACGCCGCCATCTTCAACCGCGGTGTGTACGTAACGCCGACGCCCTTTGAGGAGATCCTGGGCCCCAACGGCGAGCTGCTGTGGAGCCGTCGTGTGGATGGCGACCGCGGCCGCCGCGCCGTTCCCACTGACATCGCCGACGCGCTGCTCTGGATGCTGCAGCAGGTGGTGAAGGGCGGCACCGGCTATGGCGCCGTGCCGCCGAATCGCCCCGCCGCCGGCAAGACCGGCACCTCCGAGGGCGGCCGCGACCTGTGGTTCATCGGCGGGGTGCCCCAGCTGGTGACCGGCCTGTGGCTGGGCTACGACAACAACAAGGAAACCAAGAGCACCAGCGCCGTGGCGGTGGTGGCCTGGGCCGACTACATGGCCCCGATCCTCAAGGATCTGCCGGTGCGCCAGTTCCCGCCCAAGCCGGTGCTGGCCGGCAAATTCGATCCGCTCAAGGCCCTCAAGCCCAAACCCAAAGCGGACACCACGGCCCCCGTCACCGGCTGGCAGCCCAGCCCCACCACCGAGCAGCCCGGCGCCGCCCCGGCGGGCCCGCCCCCAGGGGTGGTGCCGGAGGGCACCCCCAGCACCCCGGCAGCGGCCCCAACGGCGGCACCGGCAGCCCCCGCGGGGGGGCCAGGCCCCAGTGCGCCGCCGCCGCTAACGGCACCGCCGGCCCCCATCGGTCCGCCCCCCTTGCCCTGAAGCCCGAGGCCGCAGGCACTGGCGATCAGGCCGGAGCGCGCTCGAGCACCGCGGCGAAGAAGCCATCGCCGCCGCCGTCGAGATCGCCGGGCCAGCTCT
>JBEBCX010000127.1:0-5292 GCA_041157425.1 Cyanobacteriota bacterium
CAACGCCGGCATCGTGGGCATGACCGTGAGCGAGGTGCGGGGCTTCGGCCGCCAGAAGGGCCAGGTGGAGCGCTACCGCGGCTCGGAATTCACCGTGGAATTTCTGCAGAAGCTGAAGCTGGAGATCGTGGTCGATGACGACCGCGTCGACACCGTGGTGAGCGCCATCCAGGATGCGGCCCGCACCGGCGAAATCGGCGACGGCAAGATCTTCATCAGCCCGATCGATTCGGTGATCCGGATCCGCACCGGCGACCGCGACAGCAGCGCCATCTGACGCTGGGGGCCTGAGCCCCCCCACTCAGCCGGCCAGCGTGGCCGCCACCAGCCGCCGAAGTCCCTCATCCGTTGGGGGGGCTTCGGCGGTTGTCTGGTCTTCAGGCCAATCGCCCTGCCGCAGCCACAGCAGGTATTCGTGGTTGCCGGCCGGGCCCGTGATCGGCGAGGCCACCACCCCGCAGGGGCGCCAACCCTCCGCCACCGCCGCCGCCATCACCGCGGCGATGGCATCCACATGGGCGGCGGGCTCCCGCACCACACCCCCTTTGCCCACACGGGCTTTGCCCACCTCAAATTGCGGCTTCACCAGCAGCAGGGCCTCCCGCCGCCCGCTCTGCAACAGGCGCCCCAGGGCGGGGAGCACCAGCGCCAGGCTGATGAACGACACATCCGCCACCGCCAGATCGGGCCAGGGGTCAGCCTCGCCATAGAGCTGCTCGGGCTGCAGGTGGCGCAGGTTGGTGCGCTCCTTGAGCACCAAACGCGGGTCGGTGCGCAGGCTCCAGGCGGTCTGCCCATAGCCCACATCCACCCCGTACACCCGGGCGGCGCCGTGTTGCAGCAGGCAATCGCTGAACCCCCCGGTGGAGATGCCGCCATCGAGACAGACCCGCTGCTGCAGCTGGATCGGGAACGCCTCCAGGGCCGCCACCAACTTCTCCCCACCCCGGGAGACAAAACGGGGGGGCTGCTCCACCTGCAGGGGAATCTCCGCCGCCACCTCCAGCCCGGGCTTGTCGAGCACCCGATCGCCGCTGCGCACGCGGCCGGCCCGAATCAGCTGCTGGGCCTGCTGGCGGCTTGTGGCCAGCCCCTGCTCCACCAGATGCAGATCGAGTCGGAGCTTTGGGGCCATCAGGCGGGCAGGTCAGGGATGGAACGCACCTTCGTCACAAAAGCACAGAGGAAACGGAACAAATCCGGGCGGTGGGGCCGGTCCCCGGGGAACACTCCGGAGGATGGCCCCACAGCCCGCTGACGCCATGGCGCGCACCGCCTCCATTGCAGCCCCCCATGCAGCCTCCAACGTGATCGAACTGCTCCAACCCGGCAGCTTCGTGAAGCTGCGCAACCAGCCGGACGACCTGCCGCCCTTCCAGCTGATCCAGTGCCGTGGCGGCCGCTGCTGGGTGCGCCAACAGGCCTGGGGGCCCCTGGTGCAGTGGGAAGTGGCGCACCGCAAGCTCACCGCCGTGGCCTGAGCGCAGGCCGGCTCAGGGCCGTTCCATACATTGGTCTGGATGTGAGCCCGCGGCGGCCTTGATCGAGCGTTACACCCTGCCCGAGATGGGCGCCATCTGGAGTGAGCAGGCCAAATTCCAGAGCTGGCTGGATGTGGAGATCGCCGCCACCGAGGCCAACTGCGAGCTGGGCCGTGTGCCGGCGGAGGCCGTTGCCACCATCAAGCAGAAGGCCAGCTTCAGCGTGGAGCGCATCCTCGAGATTGAGGCGGAAGTGCGCCATGACGTGATCGCCTTCCTCACCAACGTGAACGAGCACGTGGGGGATGCGGGCCGCTACATCCATGTGGGCATGACCAGCTCCGATGTGCTCGACACCGGCGTGGCCCTGCAGATGAAGGCCTCGGTGCGGTTGCTGCGCCAGGAGCTCGACACGCTCGCCGACGCCCTGCGGGAGCTGGCCCGCGCCCACAA
The DNA here is from genome assembly GCA_041157425.1 of Cyanobacteriota bacterium. Classification (GTDB taxonomy): domain Bacteria; phylum Cyanobacteriota; class Cyanobacteriia; order PCC-6307; family Cyanobiaceae; genus Vulcanococcus. The sequence continues at coordinate 1,935 of JBEBCX010000127.1, forward strand.
GGGCACGGTGATGATTGGCCGCTCCCATGCCATCCACGGCGAACCGATCACCTTCGGCTTCAAGGTGGCCGGCTGGCTGGCGGAGGTGGTGCGCAACCAGGAGCGGCTTGAGCGCCTGGAGCGGGTGGTGAGCGTGGGCCAGATCTCCGGTGCCATGGGCACCTACGCCAACACCGACCCACGGGTGGAGGAGCTCACCTGCCGCCGGCTCGGCCTGGAGCCCGACACCGCCAGCACCCAGGTGATCGCCCGCGATCGCCACGCCGAATACATCCAGACCCTGGCCCTGGTGGGGGCCGCCCTGGAGCGCTTCTCCACCGAGATCCGCAACCTGCAACGCACCGATGTGCTGGAGGTGGAGGAGAACTTCGCCAAGGGCCAGAAGGGCAGCTCCGCCATGCCCCACAAGCGCAACCCGATCCGCAGCGAGCGCATCAGCGGCCTGGCCCGGGTGCTGCGCAGCTACGTGGTGGCGGCGCTGGAAAACTGCGCCCTCTGGCACGAACGCGACATCAGCCACAGCTCCGTGGAGCGGATGATGCTGCCGGACTGCTCGGTGACCCTGCACTTCATGCTGCGGGAGATGACCGACGTGGTGAAGGGGCTGGGGGTGTACCCGGAGAACATGGCCCGCAACATGAACGTCTACGGCGGCGTGGTGTTCAGCCAGCGGGTGCTGCTGGCCCTGGTGGAGAGCGGCATCAGCCGCGAGGACGCCTACCGCATCGTGCAGCGCAACGCCCACAGCGCCTGGAACACCGAAGGGGGCAATTTCCGCGCCAACCTCGAGGCCGACGCCGACGTGACGGGGCGGCTCAGCCCGGATCAGCTGGCGGACTGCTTCTCCACCGACCTGCACCAGGCCAACCTGGCGGTGATCTGGCAGCGCCTGGGCATCTGAGGGGGCGCCCCGCAACGGGCACCCCAGAGCAATGGTTTGGGCACCCCACGGAGGAGGTGCCCAGGCCCGCTACTTTCCCGGCCTGGAACGGGTGTCGCCAATTCCCGGCCTAGCGGACCCCACTGATAGCGCCGCTGCGCCGTGGCGCCAGCCGTGCAGATGTACTGCTACGCCCGGTGGTAGGGCCCGCCCTGCTGAATCGACTGGGCCCGGTAGAGCTGCTCCAGCAACAGCAGACGCGCCAGCTCATGGGGGAAGGTCATCGGTGAGAGGCTGAGCTGCCAGCTGGCGCTGGCCTTGAGGGCCGGATCGAGGCCATCGGCGCCACCGATCACAAAGGCCAGCCGCTGCGAGCCCGAGCCCTGCAGCCGCGCGGCGAAGGCCACGGAATCGAACCCCTGGCCCTCCTCGGTGAGCACCACCAGCTGCTCATCGGGCCGCAGGGCCGCCCGGATCGCCTCGGCCTCCCGGGCCATGCCCCCATCCCGCAGCTCCACCACCTGCAGGCCCGGCAGACGCTTGAGATACAGCGCCACGCCCTCCTGCACCCACCCCTTGCGCAGGCGGCCCACCACCAGCAGCCGAATCCGGGAGGGGTTGATCACCGCGCCATGCCCGACCCCTGGCACGCTATCGGCAGCCGGCCCGCCGCCATGCCCCTGGCCCTGTTCTGGACCCCCTACGCCGACTGGATCTACACGCTGGTGAGCACCGGCGGCTTGCTGCTGATCGTGTGGCTGGTGCTCAGGCCGCGGCGCTGACGGCAGCGTTGGCGGCGGGGGTGCGCTCGGTGGCGGGGTTGAGGCTGCCGCCGCCGGCCAGCAGGTCGATCGGTTCGCACACCGGGAAGCGGTTGATCGCCTTGAGGGCCGCCCGCGCTTGGGTGCGCAGCTGCTCGCTGATGGCCTCGCAGTAGGGGATCTGGGCCAGGAGATCCACGGTGCGGCGCATGATCCGCACCACATCCCCCTCATCGAGGGAGGTGTTGGCGATCAGATCGCTCCAACTCACCCCCTTGGCCCAGGCGTACACCAGGCCCATCAGCTCCGCCTCAAACCACACCGGCATCACCACCGACGCCCGCTCCTGCTGCCGCTGCAGCTCACGGCGGATGCCGCGCAGGTCGTGCAGGGCCTCCTCCGCCGCTGGCGGAATCGGGAATCCGCTCCAGAGATCCGGGCGGTTCACCTCGGTGGAGAGGGCTTCGAGCACCGCCGCCAGATCCGGGGGCTCCAGCTCATCGAGGTGGCCGCTCATCAGCGCCAGCCCCAGCCACAGCTCGTTGTCGCCGCGCAGGGCGGCCACCGTGCGGCCGATCTCGGTGGGGTCCAGGCCCTCGTCTCCGGCCAGGCAGCCGAAGTGGCGAAGGATGTCGATCAGGGCCAGGAAGGTCTCCCAGTGGCGGTTGGCGCGCACGTGCAGGATCCGCTGCCGCTCGGCGATCTCCGCCTCCAGCTCCTCCATGCGGAAGCGCTGCCGCTTGAGCTTCTTGCGGTCACCGGCGCCATGGGCGGGGTGCAGTTCCAGGGCCAGCTCCAGTTCCCGCACCAGGTGGGCCTGGGCCTGCACCTCGCCGGCCAGGTCGTACTGGGGGGTGGTCATGTCGTGGCGCCGGGCCATGTGGGCCACCGCCAGGGCGAGGCCGCCGCTGGCCTGATCGCCATGGCGGATCTCACCGGAGCGCTGCAGCTCCGGCACCGGCAGGTCCTTCACCTGCAGGCAGCTGAGCTCGGCATGCAGGCTCACCACGGCGCTGCAGGGCAGCAGCACCCAGACGTTGTCATCGGTGAGGCAGCACAACAGCGGGAACTGGCCAGGCCCCTCCACCTTCTCCACGATCACCGCCGGGGTGACGCGGCTGCGCAGCACCGGGGCCTTGAGGCTCACCAGGGTGCCCTCGCTGGCAAAGCGCAGGGCCAGGGTGAGTTCATGGGCCAGGGTTTCCTCGGCCTGCTGCTGCAGGATCCGCAGCAACCGGCGCTCCTCCCGCAGGCGGCCGCGCTGCTTCTCGTAGTCCTCGAAGTCGTCCCAGGCCACCTCCTGCACGCCGCTGCTGAGCTGGTCGAGCTGCAGGCGCAATTCGGCGATGCGGGCCTCGTCCTCCGCCAGATCCAAGGTGGCCAGGTAGCGGCCGAAGCTGCGCTCCACCAGCTCCTGGGCCTTGGCCAGGTCGTAGCGCTGCAGCAGGTTGAGCACCATGCCGTAGCTGGGGGTGAACTGGCTCACCAGCGGATCGGCGGGGCTGGTGGCCAGCTGGCCCGCCTCCCGCACCCCCTCAAAGCGGCTCTGCACCGTCACCACATAGCCCTGGGAGTCGAGCCCGCGGCGGCCGGCGCGGCCAGCCATCTGCAGGAATTCACTGCCCATCAGGGGGCGGTGGCCCCGCTCGGTGCGCTTGGAGAGGGCGGAGATCACCGTGCTGCGGGCCGGCATGTTGATGCCCGCCGCCAGGGTTTC
>JBEBCX010000128.1:0-5223 GCA_041157425.1 Cyanobacteriota bacterium
CCCAGATCCGCTCCAGTGACCGCTTGAACTCGCTTTCGTTCATCGGTCGTGCCAGGTCCCGCTTGCGCAAGGTGCTGGTGATCCACCAGATCTGAAGCCCGCCAAAGGCAAGGGCGAACAGACCCAGTTGGAGGTATCCCCAGTTCAGGTGCTCCCACACGTTCCCTGTTGCGCAAAACGTATCAATGACGTGAGTCAATGAACGGTGTTAATGCACGGGGTCAAGGAACGGCGTCCCCGGAGTGCTCGCATAAAAGATCACCAGGCGCAGCGGTTCGGTGCTGCTGTGGTTGAACAGCGTTGCCTTGACGTTTGGTGGTTCAACGAATGCTTGCCCCGCTTTCACGATCACTGGAGCCGATCCCTCCATCTCCTTCCTGAAGGTTCCTTCTAAGACAAAGTACGTAACGGGGAACTGATGGGTATGAAGGATGGTCTTGTCGCCAGGTTTGAACGTTGCCGTGATCACGCGCACTTCCTGGCTTTTGCCCATGGGCATGCCAGGGACAACCTGTTGCAAGATCGTTTCACGGATTGGCGCGGTTTGCGCTGAAGCCATGAGCGGCAGCGCCACAAAGAGCGTGGCTGCAAGTGAACTTGCTCGCGCAGATATGCCCATAAATCAATGTCTGAGATTCAAACCCTAGCTGTGAAACAGCAACACCAGGCCGCGGTTGATCTGGTGGAATTCCCGCTCCTCGCGGCTCAGGTCCAGCCCCACTTCGAGCCCCTCCTGCAGGGCGTTGTCGTAGGGCGGTGGCGTCGGCGGGGTGCCATCGGTCCACAGGGCGGCGATCCCCACGGGTGTGGCGTGCCAGCTGAAGCGGGCGGTCTGCCCGATGGCCGGCTCGGCCAAGGAGTCTTCGAGGAGCTCGCGGATCGCCATGGCTGGGGAGCACTCGGGCCAGCTTCGGGATCCAGGGCCGCGGGCGCAAACGTCTGAGAGCTTTTGTGATCTCCCCCCTGGCGCGCATCGGTGCTTGGGGCGCCGCCAACGGGGGCCGTTACCCTGAGCCCAATGGCACAGCTTCCCGCCCCTGCGGCCCTGGTGCACGAGTGGTTCACCCCCCGCTCGGTGGGGGGAGCCGAGCTGGTGGTGCGGGAGCTGGATGCGCTGCTCGGCCAGCCCGCCCTCTTTTCGTTGGTGGATGGCGAAAGCCGCCGCGGCGGCAGCTGGCTTGAGGGCCGCACCATCCACACCTCCTTTGTGCAGGGCCTGCCCTGGGGGGTGAGCCACGTGCAGCAATACCTGCCGCTGCTGCCCCTGGCGATCGAGCAGCTGGATCTGTCGGGTTATCCGTTGGTGCTCAGCAGCAGCCACCTGGTGGCCAAGGGGGTGCTCACCAGCCCCGACCAGTGCCACATCAGCTATGTGCACACCCCCGTGCGCTACGCCTGGGATCAGATGCACGCCTACCTGCGCCAGTCGGCCCTGGCGCGGCGCGGCCTGGGGCCGTTGATCCGCTGGCAGCTGCACCGGCTGCGGCAGTGGGATCTGCTCAGCGCCCAGCGCCCCGATGCCCTGATCGCCAACTCCCGCTTCACCGCCGCCCGCATCCAGCGCTACTGGGGCCGTGATGCCGCGGTGGTGCATCCGCCGGTGGCGGTGGAGCGCTTCCGCTGGGATCAACCGCGCGACGACGTCTACCTGTGCCTCTGCCGCCTGGTGCCCTACAAGCGGGTGGATCTGGTGGTGGAGGCGTTCAACCGCACCGGGCTCCCCCTGGTGGTGATCGGCGATGGCCCGGAGCGGGCCCGGCTGCAGGCCCTGGCGGGCCCCAACGTGACCCTGCTGGGACGCCTCGGACAGGCGGAGGTGACCGGCTGGCTGGGCCGCTGCCGCGCCTACGTGTATGCGGGCCTCGAGGATTTCGGCATCGCCCCGCTGGAGGCCATGGCCGCCGGTGCCCCGGTGATTGGCCTGGGCCAGGGGGGCCTGCTCGACACCGTGCGCTGCCTGGTGCGCGGCGACAGCCAGCCCACCGGGGTGTTGTTTCCGCAGCAGAGCGTGGCTGCGCTGGTGGCCGCCCTGGAGCAGTTCGAAGCCCAACGGCTCTGGCGCCAGTTGCCGGCGGATTCGCTGCGGCAGTGGGCCGAGCAGTTCAGCCCGGATCGCTTCCGCCAGCGGATGGCCGCGGCGATCGAGCGGGCCTGGGGGGAACACCAGCGGCAGCTGGCCCAGCGCAGCTGTGCCCTGTCTGTGCCTCTGCCCTGAGTGACCGCCGCCGCCATGGCAGCGCCGGGGTGCACTTCTTTAATGGGCGCACCTCGCCCGCGTTGCTGCGCCGATTTGTCCGCCGTTGTGTCGATCCCCGCTGAACGCACCGCTAGCACCCTGCTGGCGGGCCAATCCAAGCGCGGGCGGTTGATCAAGCGCACCGGTGACATCGGCTTCTCGCTGCTGGTGCTGGCCCTGGGATCGCCGCTGCTGCTGCTGCTGGCCGTGCTGGTGAAACTCAGCTCCAAGGGCTCGGTGTTCTATTGCCAGCGGCGCATCGGCCGCGGCTACCGGGGCTTTGGGTGCCTCAAATTCCGCACCATGCGCAAGGACGCCGACCGGGTGCTGGCCCAGGTGCTCGCCTCCGATCCGGAGCTGCGGGCTGAGTTTGAGCGCGATTTCAAGCTCAAGAACGATCCGCGGATCACCCCGATCGGCAAGTTTCTGCGCCGCTCCAGCCTCGATGAACTGCCCCAGTTCATCAACGTGCTCAAGGGGGAGATGAGCGTGGTGGGGCCCAGGCCGATCGTCTGGGATGAGCTGGAGCGCTACGGCCGCACCATGGATCAGGTGCTGTCGGTGCGGCCGGGGCTGACGGGCCTGTGGCAGGTGTCGGGCCGCAACAACCTCCCCTACGAGACCCGGGTGAAGCTCGATCTCTTCTATGCCCGCAACCGCAGCTTCTGGCTGGATCTGGGCATCATCCTGCGCACCATCGGTGTGGTGCTGCTGCCGATGGACCGCGGCGCCTATTGAGTGCCCACCGCCAGGGCGGCGATCGGCAGCAGCCACAGCAGCTCCAGCCGGCCGGTGAGCGCCAGCATCCGCTCCACACGGGCGGCGGTGGGCAGCGGCTGGCCCGCCGCCAGCAGCGGCTTGGCCTTGAGCTGATCGCCGTAGCGGTTCAGCCCCCCCAGCTGCACGCCGGTGCAATGGGCATAGGCGGCCTGGGAGAGGCCGGCGTTGGGGGAAGGGTCCGGGGCGCCATCGCGGCGGGCCAGGCGCCACAGCCGCCCGCAGCCGCGCAACCCCCGGCCGGCCGCCAGGGGCAGGCTGAGGGCCACCAGCCGGCAGGGGAGCCACACCAGCAGGTCGTCGAGGCGGGCGCCGGCGGTGCCCAGCCAGCGCAGCCGGCCGCTGCGGTAGCCCAGCATCGAATCGAGGGTGCTGGCCGCCTTGAAGCCCCAGGCCAGGGCCAGGGGGCCTGGCCCCTGCAGGCCGGTGGCGCTCCACACCAGGGCCCCCACCGCCATCCAGAACAGGGGGGCAAACAGCCCATCCACGGCGTTCTCGCTGGCGGTTTCCGCCGCCGCCCGCAGGATCTCCCCGGGCTCTAGATCGGCGGTGTCGCGGCCCACGATCCAACCCAGGGCCCGGCGGGCGGCCCCCAGATCGGTGGGCAGTGGCGCCAGCACCGCGCGCACCGCCTGCTCGAGGCTGCGGCCCGCCAGGGCGCTGGCCAGGGCGATCAGCAGCAGCGGTGTGGTGGCCGGCTGCGCCACCGCCAGCCGCTCCAGCCCCCAGCCCGCCAGGCCGCTGCCGCCCACCAGCAGCAGCGTGATCAGCAGCCCCGCCAGCCGCAGGGCCCCGGGGCGATCACCGGCCCAGGCTTCCGCCAGCCGCCGCAGGCGGCTGATCCACCAGCCCATCACCACCACCGGGTGCGGGCACCAGCGGGGATCGCCGATCAGCCGGTCGAGGCCGGCGGCGGCGATCACCAGCAGCCAGGGGTTCAGGCCGCCTTCAGCCAGGAGAACATCGAGCGCAGGCCCTTGCCCACCTGCTCGATCGGGTGCTGGGCGTCGCGGTTGCGGATCTTCTGCATCTCCGGCTTGCCGGCTTCGCACTCGGCCACGAAGTTGCGGGCGAAGGTGCCGTCCTGGATGTCGGCCAGGATGCGCTTCATCTCCGCCTTGGTGTCGGCGGTGATCAGGCGCGGGCCGCTCACGTAGTCGCCGTACTCGGCGGTGTTGGAGATCGAATCGCGCATGGCGGTGAGGCCGCCCTTCACCATCAGATCCACGATCAGCTTCACCTCGTGCAGGCACTCGAAGTAGGCCAGCTCGGGCTGATAACCGGCTTCCACCAGGGTTTCGAAGCCCGCCTTCACCAGCTCGGAGAGGCCGCCGCAGAGCACCGCCTGCTCACCGAAGAGGTCGGTTTCGGTTTCTTCCTTGAAGTTGGTCTCCAGGATGCCGGCGCGGGTGCCGCCGATGCCCTTGGCGTAGGCCATGGCCAGGCCGCGGGCCTGGCCGGAGGCGTCCTGGTGGATGGCAAACAGGGCGGGCACGCCCATGCCGTTCTGGTATTCCCAGCGCACGGTGTGGCCGGGGCCCTTCGGGGCGATCATCACCACGTCCACATCGGCGGGCGGCTGGATCAGCTCGAAGCGGATGTTGAAGCCGTGGGCGAAGCTCAGCACCTTGCCGGCGCTGAGGTGGGGGGCGATCTCCTTGTCGTAGACGGCCTTCTGGAACTCATCGGGCAGCAGCACCATGATCCAGTCGGCCTTGGCGGCCGCGTCGGCCACGCTCAGCACCTCAAGACCATCGGCCTTGGCCTTCTCCGCGGAGCGGCTGCCCTCGTAGAGGCCCACCACCACGTTCACGCCGCTGTCCTTGAGGTTGAGGGCGTGGGCGTGGCCCTGGGAGCCGTAGCCAACGATGGCCACCGTCTTGCCGTTCAGCAGGCTGAGGTCGGCGTCGGTGTCGTAATAGAGCTTGGCCATCGGGGCTGCGTCGGGCTGGGCAAAGGTCGAGCTTACGCAAGCGTCCGCCGGGCCCTGCCGCCGCTCAGGCCTCGGTGGGATGGGCGATGACGCGGTCGATCAGGCCGTACTCCACCGCCTCGGCGGCGCTCATGAAGTAATCGCGGTCGGTGTCCTTCTCGATCTTGGCCAGGGCCTGGCCGGTCATGTCCGCCATGCTCTGGTTGAGCATGTCCTTGATGCGCAGGATCTCGCGCGCTTCGATCTCGATGTCGCTGGCCTGGCGCTGGCTGGTGCC
>JBEBCX010000129.1:0-5770 GCA_041157425.1 Cyanobacteriota bacterium
CCGGCGCCGGGCTTGGTGGGCAGGGCCATCAGCAGGGTGTCGTTGGCCTGCTTCACCACGCTGAGCCGGTACACCGTGCCCAGATCGCTGCTGCCCACGCGCACCGAATAGCCATTGCCATCGATGAAGCGGTTGCAGATGCCCGTGAAATCGAAGCTGGAGAGCAGCGGGTTCACCACCGTCGGGGCACTGCCCTGCACGCTGAAGCAGGGGCGGGCCGCACTGCGCTGCTCATAGATGTTGAGCTGGGCGCGGCTGCCATCGCCGATCGGGGCGGCCACGATCACGAATTTGCTCTGGTCCACATCCACCGCCTGGAACAGCGCCTGGGCCGTCGCGGGGCGGGCAGACACCAGCGGGCCCAGGGCGGCCAGCAGCGGCACCAGGGCGGCCAGGGGGTGAACCGTTTGGATCACAGGGCGGATCACAGGCAGGCAGCAAGCGCAGGGATCGTAGAAGTGCCAGCGAAGGGCGCCAGCCCCTACTGCGGCTTGTTGATCCGGATCGCCAGCAGCAGGCTGAGCACCGTGCCGGGCAGGGCCAGCCCCAGGATCAGGCGGGTGGTGTCCACCCCCAGATCCGGATCGCCATAGGCCAGCTCGAACACCGAACCGGTGGCGGCGATGCCCAGCAGACAGGCCAGGGCCAGAAACAGACCCGCCAGGGGTTTCATCGGCATGGGAGGGTCCTCAGCGGATCAGGCGATCGCCCGCACATCGGCGGGGTTGAAGCCCTTCTCATCCAGGCCTTCCCGCAGCTTGTCGTGGTCGGTGACCCGGTCCACGAACAGCACGCCGTTGAGGTGGTCCATCTCGTGCTGGATGCAGCGGGCCAGCAGGCCATCGGCCTTGGTGCGCTTGGGGCGGCCCAGCTCATCGCGGTAGCTCACCTCCACCACGCTGGGGCGCACCACATCGAGGTACACCCCGGGGATGCTCAGGCAGCCCTCTTCATAGGTGCAGAGGCTGCCCCCCACGGCGCTGATCTCCGGGTTGATCAACACCAGCGGCGGGCTGTCGGGATCCTCCAGCTCCAGATCGATCACCAGCAGCTGCAGGGGCTGGCCGATCTGGGGGGCCGCCAGGCCGATGCCGCGGGCCGCGTACATGCTCACCAACATGTCGCAGGCCAGCTTGCGCACGGCATCGTCCACCTTGCCGATGCGGCGGGCGGGGGTGCGCAGCACCTGGTCCCCGAGGGTGTGGATGTCGTAGGGGGGATTGTCCACAGGCTCCTTGGACACCTGCAGGCGCCCTGCCCGCTCGGCCGAACGGGCCAACTTGGCAAAGCTGCTGGCCAAGGCCTCTCCTCTGGGGCGGTTTCGTAGGGGCGATTCTAGGAGCCATCCCCGGAGGGTTCCGTTGCTCGCCAGCCCCGCACCGCTCTCGGCCGAACTGGTGCTGGGCCGCACCCCGGCCCTCAAGGAGCCGCAGCTGCTGGATGGGGTGCTGCATTGGTTGGAGCAACGGCCCCAAGAGCAGGGGCGCACCACCTTGATGGCCCGCCGCCCCGGCGCCGAGCCCACAGAGCTCACCCCCGGCGCTTGGAACCTGCGCTGCCGGGTGCACGAATACGGCGGTGGCGCCTGCGCCATCGGCCGCGGCCCAGACGGCGCCCCCCTGGCGGTGTTTGTGCACGACGGCGACCGCTGCCTGTGGCGGCTGGATCTGGAGCGCCCCGGCGCCGAACCACAACGGCTCACCCCCTGCCCCGCCGGCGGCCGCTTCAGCGGGGCCCTGGGGGGCGGACTGATCGATCCGCACCGCCAGCGCTGGATCGGCGTGCTGGAGGCGGGCGGCCACGACACGCTGGTGGCGGTGAGCCTGGCGGGGGGCGAGCCCGAGCCCCTGCACAGGCCCCAGGATTTCTGCGGCTACCCGGCCCTCAGCCCCGACGGCAGCCGCCTGGCCTGGGTGGAATGGCAGCAGCCCCACATGCCCTGGGAGCGCAGCCAGCTGTGGCTCGCCGGCGTGGATGCCCAGGGGCAGCTGCAGGCGCCGCGGCCGGTGGCGGGCAGCGGCAGCCAGGCGGCGGACACCCCGGCGGACTGCTCGGTGTTCCAGCCGCTCTGGGCCGGCGACGACCTGGTGGTGGCCAACGACCGCAGCGGCTTCTGGAACCTGGAGTGCTGGCCAGGGGCGGCCGGGGCCGATGGCGAGGGCCCACCCGATTGGCGGGCGCTGCTGCCGATGGCGGCGGACTTCGCCATGCCCCAGTGGGTGTTTGGCATGGCCACCAGCGCCTGGGATGGCGAACGGTTGCTGGCGATGGCCTGCCGCAACGGCCGCTGGCAGCTGGGGCACCTGGCACCCAGCGGCGGCGGCCCCTGGCAACCGATCGAGCAACCGTTCTGCGATCTGGCGGGCCTCACCGCCGAAGCGGGACGGATCGCCTGCGTGGCCAGCAACCCCGAACAGCCCGCCGGACTGCTGGAACTGGAGCTGGCCACCGGCGCCTGGCGGCACAGCCCTGCCGCCCCCTGCCCGCTGCCGGCACAGGCGATCAGCCGGCCCGAGGAGCTGTGGTTTGCGGGCCATGGCGGCCAACGCACCCAGGCCTGGTATTACCCCCCAAGCGGCGGCGGCCACCCCGAGGCACCGCTGCTGGTGAAGGGGCACAGCGGCCCCACCGGCATGGCCCGCACGGGGCTGAGCCTCGGCATTCAGTACTGGACGAGCCGCGGCTGGGGCGTGGTGGATGTGAACTACGGCGGCTCCACGGGCTTTGGCCGCGCCTACCGCGAGCGGTTGAACGGCCAGTGGGGGGTGGTGGATGTGGCGGACTGCGCCGCCGCCGCCGCCGCCCTGGTGGAGCGGGGGCTGGCCAGCGCCGAACGCATCGCCATCGAGGGGGGCAGCGCCGGGGGCTTCACCGCCTTGGCGGCCCTCTGCTTCACCGACCAATTCCGCGCCGGCGCCAGCCGCTACGGCGTCGCCGACCTCAGCGCCCTGGCGGTGGACACCCACCGCTTTGAAGCCCGCTACCTCGATGGCCTGGTGGGGCCCTGGCCGGCAGCCGCTGCGACATACGCGGCCCGCTCGCCGCTGCAGCATGCCGATCAGATTCGCTGCCCGGTGATTTTTTTCCAGGGCCTGGAGGATGTGGTGGTGCCACCGGAGCAAACCGATCGCATGGCCGAGGCCCTGCAACGCAACGGCGTGGCCGTGGAGGTGCACCGGTTTGCCAACGAGGGCCACGGCTTCCGCAACGGCGCCACCCAGGTGCAGGTGCTGGAGGCCACGGAAGCCTTCTTCCGCCGGCACTTCCAGCTGTGACTGATCTGTTGGGCGGCGAGCTGTTGAACGGCGGAGCCCTGGGCGAGCAGCTGCTGCAGCCCCTGGGCTGGCTGGCCCTGGCGATGGCCGCCCTGGGGCTGATCCTGGCCCTGGGGCGCCGCATCGGCACCGCCCTGCAACTGCGCCTGTGGGGCATCCCTGAGGCCCTGGTGGCCGGCCTGCTGGGGCTGCTGCTGGCCCCCTCCGGACCGTTGCCGCTGCTGCCGCAGCCGGTGATGCAGCTGTGGGCTGATCTGCCGCTGGTGCTGCTCACCCTGGTGTTCGGCTCGCTGCTGCTGGGCAAACCGCTGCCACGGCTGCAGGCCCTGTGGCGGCCGGTGTCGGCCCAGGTGTCGCTGGCCCTGATGCTGGCCTTCGGCCAGTACGTGGTGGCGGGCCTGGCGGTGCTGCTGGTGCTGCAACCGCTGCTGGGGGTGAGCCCGATCATGGCCTGCCTGATCGAGGTGGCCTTCGAGGGGGGCCACGGTTCCGCCGCGGCCATGGGCCCCAGCTATGCGGCCCTGGGGTTTCCCGGCGGCCAGGACCTGGGCCTGGCCATGGCCACCGTGGGGCTGTTGAGCTCCACGCTGGTGGGTGGCCTGGTGGTGGTGGTGGGCCGCCGGCGCGGCTGGCTGTTGAGCGCCCAAGCCGCGCCGCCATCCGGCGGGGGCACCAGCGCCGCCGCCCCGGCCTCCCCCGGCGCCACGGGGCCCGCCGCCTGGGCGGTGAATCTTGCCCTGGTGGGGGCAGCGGTGGCCATTGGCGAGCTGCTGCTGCTCGCCCTGCAAGCGGCCACAGCTCCCCTGGGGGGGGCGGTGGCCACCGTGGTGGACAGCCTGCCGGTGTTCCCGCTGGCGATCATCGGCTCGCTGCTGATGCGCTGGCTGCTGGAGCGCAGCGGCCGCACGGCCTGGGCCTCGGCCCCGATCCAGAGCCAGGTGGGCACCCTGTCGGCAGACCTGCTGATCACCGCCGCCACCGCCGGGCTCAACCTCAAGCTGCTCCAGGCCGACTGGCTGCCGCTCACCGTGCTGGCGCTGGCGGGGCTGGCCTGGAACCTGGGGGTGGTGCTGCTGCTGGGGCCGCGGTTGCTGCCGGCGGACTGGTTTGAGCGCGCGGTGATCGAATTCGGGCAGGCCACCGGGGTGGCCGCCTCCGGCCTGCTGCTGCTGCGCATGGCCGACCCGGACGACCGCAGCCAGGCCCTGCCGGCCTTCTCCATCAAGCAACTGCTGCTGCAGCCCTTTGTGGCCGGCGGCGTGGTCACGGTGGTGGCCCCCCTGGCGGTGGCGGGCTGGGGCCTGGCGGCCTGGAGCGGCCTCTGCCTGGCGGTGGTGGTGGTGGCCGGTGCGGCCGGTCTGCTGCTGGCCCGCGGTCAGTCCGCGGCGGCGCCGTAGAGCAGGCTGCGGAACTGCTGGTGCACCGCCGCCATCTGGGCGGCACTGAGCAGGGGCGGCTCCCCGAGCTGCAGGGCCTGCAGGTACATCTGGGCCAGGGTGTCCACCTCGATGGCGATGCGCAGGGCCTGGTCGAGGCTGCGGCCCAGGGCCACCTGCCCGTGCTGGGCCAGCAGGCAGGCCAGCCGGTCCTCCAGGGCCTGCACCGCCAGCTGCGAGAGCTCGGAGGTGCCGAAGGTGGCGTAGGGGGCGCAGCGGATGTCGTCGCCGCCGGCCACGGCGGTCATGTAGTGGAAGGGCGGTATGGCGCGGCCGTGGCAGGCCAGGGCGGTGGCGTGGATCGAGTGGCAGTGCAGCACCGCCGTGATCTCCGGGCGGCTGGCCAGGATGTCGGCATGCAGGCGCCACTCCGAGGTGGGGCGGCGCCAGGCGGCCGCGGGCTCCAAGGGCTGGCCAGCGAGATCCAGCGCCACCAGATCCTCCGGCTGCATCTGCTCGTAGGGAGCTGCTGCCGCAGGGCCGGATCAGCCATGGCCGTAGAGCCCCCGCAGGCCGGCCTCCGTGGCGGGCGATACCCCCCGCTCGGTGATCAGGGCCGTCACCAGCCGCGCTGGGGTCACATCGAAGCCGGGGTTGAAGCCGGCGCTGCCATCGGGGCTGAGCTGCACCGAGGCCAGCTGGCCGGCGGCGGGGCCGCTGAGCACGCGCCCCTGGATGGCCGTCACCTCCTCGGGGCTGCGGGCCTCGATCGGGATCTCAGCCACACCGTCATCGAGGCTCCAATCGATGGTGGAAGCGGGCAGGGCCACGTAGAAGGGCACGCCGTTGTCGTGGGCCGCCAGGGCCTTGAGGTAGGTGCCGATCTTGTTGCACACATCGCCGCGGCGGGTGGTGCGGTCGGTGCCCACGATCACCGCATCCACCTGGCCGTGCTGCATCAGGTGGCCGCCGGCGTTGTCCACGATCACCGTGTGGGGCACCCCCTCGCGGCCCAGCTCGTAGGCGGTGAGCGAAGCGCCCTGGTTGCGGGGCCGGGTCTCATCCACCCACACATGGATGTTGAGGCCGGCGCGATGGGCCTTGTAGATCGGCGCCAGG
>JBEBCX010000130.1:0-5125 GCA_041157425.1 Cyanobacteriota bacterium
GCGCCGTGGGCACCGGCCATCTGCTGGAGCTGGCCGCCTGGCACCTGGGCAGCGCCGATTACATCGCCGACACCCTGCGGCTGCAGGCGCGCTTTGCCCACGGCCAGGTGCTGGATTTCGGGGGCGGCATCGGCACCCATGCCCTGGCGGCGGCGGCGTTGCCGGAGGTGGAGGCGGTGTGGTTTGTGGACCTCAACCCCGAGAACCGCCGTTTCGTGAGCGCCCGGGCGGAGCGCTTCGGCCTGCAGCACAAGCTGCGCTGCTTCCGCGATCTGGAGGCGCCGGAGCTGCCGCAGCGGTTCGACACCCTGGTGTGCCTCGATGTGCTGGAGCATCTGCCCGATCCGGCCGCCCAGCTGGAGCGGTTTGCGGCCCGCATGGGGCCCGCCTCGATCGCCCTGCTCAATTGGTATTTCTTCCAGGGCTTCCAGGGGGAATACCCCTTCCACGTGGACGATCCCCAGCTGGTGGAGGCCTTCTTCCGCACCCTCCAGGGCCGCTTCCTGGAGGTGTTTCACCCCTACCTGATCACCACCCGGGCCTACCGCCTGGCATGAAAAAGCCGGTGCCCCTCGGGGACACCGGCCAGTGCTCAGCCGACGGCGATGTTGATGCGCTTGCGGGTGCGCAGGCCGCGCTTGATGGTGTCGAAGCTGACGATGCCGTCCACCAGGGCGAACAGGGTGTCGTCGGCGCCGCGACCCACGTTGAGGCCGGGCAGCACGGAGGTGCCGCGCTGGCGGATCAGGATCGAGCCGGCGCTCACGGTCTCACCGCCGTAGCGCTTCACGCCGAGGCGCTTGGAGTTGGAGTCGCGGCCGTTGCGGGTGGAGCCGGTGCCTTTCTTGTGGGCCATGGTTCAGAAAACGTCGGGTGTCGGAGCGCTGCGCGCGGATCAGGCCAGGGCTTTGCCGCCCACCTTGATGGATTTCACCATCACCCGGGTGAGTTCCTGGCGATGGCCGTTCTTGCGGCGGGTCTTCTTCTTGGGGCGCATCTTGTACACGATCACCTTGGGGCCGCGGCGATGGGCCATCACCTGCAGTTCCACGGTGGCGCCCTTCACGTAGGGCTGCCCCACGCTGGCGGCCTTGCCGTCGTTCACCAGCAGCACGTTCTCGAGGGTGATGCTGCTGTCCACATCCGCCTGGATGCGGTCGAGGTCGTAGTACCGGTTGGGCTGAACCCACACCTGGGTGCCGGAGGTCTCGACGATGGCGTAGGGGGCGGAAGGCGCCGCGCTGCTGGCGGCCTGGGCGTCTGTGCTCATGGGATACGGGGCGTGGTCAGGCAGGCGGGCGTAGAGCCAGCCTTTCGGCCTGCCGCACGGCAATCGAAAGACAAACAATGATCTTCCACTGTTGACCGGCGGGTCGTCAACACTGTGGGCGTTGCCAGGGCCTGACCACGGCTCATGTCCCAGCCGGCTCTCACGATCGCCTCGCTGCTGTCCGATCCACGCCTGGAGCGCGCTTGCCGCAGCTGGCTCAAGGGGGGTCGCTATCGCCTGGAGGACCTCGGCTCCCTGCCCGATCCGGTGCAGGAGCTGATCCAGCGCCGCGACACCTTTGATGTGGTGCTGCTGCAGCAGGGCTCGATTCAGCCTGCGGTGGTGGAGGAGCTGCGCCAGCAGGGGCTGCTGCTGCCCGCCGTGGTGGTGGGGGAGGTGAGCGGCCGCGTTGATTACCACGAGGCGGAGGTGCACCTGCCCCAGGACCAGCTGGAGCAGATCGCCTACAGCGTCGATGCGGCGGTGTCCCGCTTCCTGCGGCGCGGCCTGGCGGGCTCCGGCGCCGATGGGCAGGCCGGGGGGGCGTCAGCCACGCCGGAACCCTGGCGGCTCACCAACCGCCTGCAGGGGCGGCTGGGCTACCTGGGGGTCTTCTACAAGCGCGACCCTTCGCTGTTTTTGCGCAACCTGCCGCAGACGGAGCGCGATGAACTGCTGCGCTCCCTGGAGCGCAGCTACCGCGATCTGCTGATCAGCTACTTCAAGGATCCGGCCGCCGCCAACCAGGCGATCGAGAGCTTTGTGCACAGCGCCTTCTTCAGCGACCTTCCGATCAACAAGGTGGTGGAAATTCACGTCGACCTGATTGACGTCTTCTGGAAGCAGCTCAAGCTGGAGGGTCACAAGAACGATTTCCTGCAGGACTACCGCCTGGCTCTGCTTGACGTCATGGCCCACCTCTGTGAGATGTACCGCCGTTCCGTGCCCCCCGATGTGCCGCTGCGGGTGGCCCCTGAGGCGTTTGCTCAGCAACCGGATCAAGACGACGACAGCCCCATGCCCTCCCAGGAGGTGATCTAAATGAGTCCGCGCAAGACCTACATCCTCAAGCTCTACGTGGCGGGCAACACGCCCAACTCGATGCGGGCGTTGAAAACGCTGCGCAACATCCTCGACACGGAGTTCCGCGGCGTGTACGCCCTGAAGGTGATCGATGTGCTGAAGAATCCGCAGCTGGCGGAGGAGGACAAGATCCTGGCCACGCCCACCCTGGCCAAGATCCTGCCGCCGCCGGTGCGGCGCATCATCGGCGACCTCTCCGACCGCGAACGGGTGCTGATCGGGCTCGACCTTCTCTACGAGGAGCTCAGCGATGAGGCCATGGGGGATCCCCCCGGCGCTGACTACACCGAGGGGGAACCCCTCTGATGCCATGACCCTCTGCCCCAGCTCCGCCGTCGATTTCGCGTTCTCTTAAGGCCATCCGTTCCATGCAGGACCCCAGCTCCCAAAATCTGCTCGCTTCGGTGCAGAAGCTGCCCACCGGAATCGAGGGCTTTGATGACATCTGTCAGGGTGGCCTGCCGATCGGTCGCTCCACCTTGATCAGCGGCACGTCGGGCACCGGCAAGACGGTGTTTTCGCTGAATTTTCTCTACAACGGCATCCGCCAGTTTGATGAGCCGGGCATCTTCGTGACCTTCGAAGAATCGCCGCTCGACATCCTGCGCAACGCCTCCAGCTTTGGCTGGAATCTGCAGGAGATGGTGGAGCAGGACAAGCTGTTCCTGCTGGATGCTTCCCCCGATCCGGAGGGGCAGGACGTGGCCGGCAGTTTCGATCTGTCGGGCCTGATCGAGCGCATCAACTACGCGATCCGCAAGTACAAGGCCCGCCGGGTGGCGATCGACTCGATCACGGCGGTGTTCCAGCAGTACGACGCCGTGTCGGTGGTGCGGCGGGAGATCTTCCGGCTGATCGCCCGGCTCAAGGAGATCGGCGTCACCACGGTGATGACCACCGAGCGCATCGACGAGTACGGCCCCATCGCCCGCTACGGCGTGGAGGAGTTCGTCTCCGACAACGTGGTGATCCTGCGCAACGTGCTGGAGGGGGAACGGCGCCGGCGCACGGTGGAGATCCTCAAGCTGCGGGGCACCACCCACATGAAGGGGGAGTTCCCGTTCACGATGGGCTCCCACGGCATCAGCATCTTCCCGCTGGGGGCGATGCGGCTCACCCAGCGCAGCTCCAATGTGCGGGTCAGCTCCGGGGTGCCGCGGCTCGACGAAATGTGCGGCGGCGGCTTCTTCAAGGATTCGATCATCCTGGCCACCGGCGCCACCGGCACGGGCAAGACGCTGCTGGTGAGCAAATTCGTGGAGAACGCCTGCGCCAACAAGGAGCGGGCGATCCTGTTCGCCTACGAGGAATCGCGGGCGCAGCTGCTGCGCAACGCCACCAGTTGGGGCATCGATTTCGAGCAGATGGAGCGTGATGGCCTGCTCAAGATCATCTGCGCCTATCCGGAATCCACCGGTCTGGAGGATCACCTGCAGATCATCAAAACCGAGATCGGCCAGTTCAAGCCATCACGGATGGCGATCGATTCGCTCTCGGCCCTGGCCCGCGGCGTCAGCCACAACGCCTTCCGCCAGTTCGTGATCGGTGTGACCGGTTACGCCAAGCAGGAGGAGATCGCCGGCTTCTTCACGAACACCTCCGAGGAGTTCATGGGCAGCCATTCGATCACCGACTCCCACATCTCCACGATCACCGACACGATCCTGCTGCTGCAGTACGTGGAGATCCGCGGCGAGATGGCCCGCGCCCTCAACGTGTTCAAGATGCGCGGCTCCTGGCACGACAAGGGCATCCGCGAGTTCATGATCACGGGCAACGGCCCGGAGATCAAGGATTCCTTCTCCAACTTCGAGCGGATCATCAGCGGTGTGCCCCACCGCATCAACACCGACGAGCGCAGCGAGTTGTCGCGCATCGTGCAGGGCGTCAGCGGTGACGAGCGGCTGTAGAAGGCAGCCCTAGGCGGCGCTGCGGCGCTCCAGCTCCAGCTCCAGTTCCGTGGAGTCGGCCTGCTCCAGGGGCAGGTCGAACCAGAAGGTGGTGCCCACGCCGGGCTCGCTGGCCATGCGGATGCTGGCGCCGTGCTTCTCGAGGATGCCGCGCACGATTGAGAGGCCCAGGCCGGTGACCACCTCCGTGTGCACAGCGTTTTCCACCCGGTAGAAGCGCTCGAAGATGCGCTCCTGATCGTCGCGGGAGATGCCGGCCCCGGTGTCGGCGATTTCCACCCGCAGCCGCGGCAGCGGCGCCGTGAGCGCACAGGTGGGGTTGTCGCTGTTGGGGGCGGTGCTGGGGTCGAGCGGGCAGGTGTCCGGCCAGGGGTAGGCGCGCAGCATCAGTTGCCCGCCACTGGCCGTGAACTTGAGGGCATTGCCCACCAGGTTGTCGAACACCTGCAGCAACAGATCCCAGTTGCCGCGCACCCCTGGCAGGTCTTGATCCATATCCAGCCGCAGTTCCACGCCCTTGTCGTCCGCATTGAGGCGGTAATTGCGCAGGGTTTGCTCCATGGCCGGCCGCAGCTCCACCGGCCCCATGGCCCACACCCGGTCGCTCTCCAGGCGCGAGAGGTCGAGCACGTCGTTCACCAAGCGGGTGAGCCGATCGGTTTCG
Organism: Cyanobacteriota bacterium; assembly: GCA_041157425.1. Classification (GTDB taxonomy): domain Bacteria; phylum Cyanobacteriota; class Cyanobacteriia; order PCC-6307; family Cyanobiaceae; genus Vulcanococcus. The sequence continues at coordinate 4,928 of JBEBCX010000130.1, forward strand.
GCGTTGGCGATGGCCAGGAACTCTTTGCGGTCTTCGTCGCTGAGTTGATCCCCCAGGTCGTGGAGGGTTTCCACGTAACTCTTGATGTTGAACAGCGGTGTGCGCAGTTCGTGGGAGACGTTGCTGATGAAACGGCTCTGGGCGGCGTTGAGTTCCACCTCGCGGGTGAGGTCCTGGATGGTCACGGCGATGCCCTTG
>JBEBCX010000131.1:0-5110 GCA_041157425.1 Cyanobacteriota bacterium
GCGCCTGCCCGGTTACTCCCCGGAGCGGCACCTGGGGGGCTACGCCTACGTGTTCCTGCGGGGCGTGCCCGGGCCCCTGCCAGCGGGCACAGCCCCGGAGGCCGGCGTGCCCGGCGTGCTGGTGGAGCAACCGCCGCTGGCGCGGCTGCTGGCCCTCGACCGGCTGCTGCAGGAGGGGCAACCATGAGCAGCCCGGGCAGCCCCCTCTCCACCGCACTGGGCGACACCCTGTTGCGCCTGCTGCCCCCCGCCGGCGGCGCACCCCAGCCGCTGCTGCAGGCGGCGGTGGCGGCCCTCAGCGCTGCCCTGGAGCGGGGTGCCCTGGCGCTCGATCTCCAGGGGGAAGCCCCGGAGCCCGTGCCGGCCGACGCCTGGCCCGACGCGCTGCTGCAGGCCCTGGAGGCCAGCGGCTGGTTGGCGGATGCGGACGCCCTGGAGCAACGGCCGCAGGCGCCGGTCGTGCGCGATGGCCGCTGGCTGCGCTGGCGGCGTTGGCACCTGCAGCTGCAGCAGAGCCTCGATCAGTTGCTGGAGCGGGCCCGCAGCCAGCCCGAGCCCGCGGTGCCGGCCGCAGCGCTGCAGGCGGCCCTGAAGCGGGCCCAGGCCGCCGGCCTCGACCCGCAGCAGGCGGAGGCGGTGGCGGCGGTGCTGCGCCACCGGCTGGTGGTGCTGTTGGGGGGGCCAGGCACCGGCAAAACCTCCACCGTGGTGCAACTGCTGGCGGCCTCGCTGCGCCAGTGGCCCCAGGGGCGGGCCCAGCTGGCGGCCCCCACCGGCAAGGCGGCCACACGCCTGGCGGAGGCCGTGGCGGAGGCCGCCGCCGCCGGCACGCTCGAGCCCGCCCTGCGCCAACGGCTCGAGGCCATCCCCTGCAGCACCCTGCACCGGCTGCTGGAGGCCCAGGGGGAGGGGCGCTTCCGCCGCGGGCCACGCCTGCCGCTGGAGCTCGACCTGCTGGTGGTGGATGAAACATCGATGGTGGATCTGCCGCTGATGGCGGCCCTGCTGGCGGCCCTGCCCGCCGGCGCCACCCTGGTGCTGGTGGGGGATGCGGGCCAATTGCCGCCCGTGGGGCCGGGGGCGGTGCTGGAGGAGCTGTGCCGGCCGGAGCGTCTGCAGGCCCTGGGCGCCGCCGCCGTGGAGCTGCGCACCGCCTACCGCAACGACGGCGCCATTGCCGCCATCGCCGGCCAACTGCGCCACCAGACCAGCCCCGATCCGCTGCAGCCGCTGCGCCCCGCCCTCGAGGCCCTGCCGGCTGAATCCAACCTGCGCTGGCTGCAGGCGCCGGCCCAGCGGTTGCCGGAGGCGGTGCTGCAGCCCCTGCGCCAGCACCAGCAGCGGCTGGCCCAATTGGCGGCAGACCCCGCCACCACCCCCGCCACCCTGCTGGAGGCGCTGGAGCACCTGATCGCCCTCAGCCCCGTGCGCCAGGGGCCCTGGGGGGTGGAGGCCCTGCACCGGGCCCTGCTGGGGCCCTGGGCCAAGAGCCCCCTGGCCCGCTGGCCCCTCGGCACGCCGGTGCTCAACCGCCAGAACCGCCCCGAGCAGGGGCTCGCCAACGGCGACATCGGCCTGCTGATCCACCGCGACGGCGAACGGCGGGTGTTGATGGCCGGCGGTCGCCTGCTGCATCCCGCAGGGCTGGGGGAGGCGGAACCGGCCCTGGCCCTCACGGTGCACAAGGCCCAGGGCAGCCAATACCAACGGGTGCTGCTGCTGGTGCCCCCCAGCCGCCACAGCGATCCACGCCTGCTCTACACCGGCCTCACCCGCGCCCGCCAGGCGGTGCTGCTGGTCACACCGGAGCAGGCTCCCTAGCCTCGGGCCATGGCCAACCGCGTCGAGCGCCCCTGGGGCTGGTTTGAACGCCTGGGCAGCGGCGAGGGCTACCAGGTGAAACGGCTGTGCATCCGCGCCGGGCAGCGCATCAGCCTGCAGCGCCACCGCCACCGGCTGGAGCACTGGGTGGTGGTGGCCGGCGATGGCGAACTGGAGTGCGCGGGCCAGCGGCTGGCGGCCGCCCCCGGCACCACCCTGGAGGTGCCCTGCGGTGCCGTGCACCGCGCCAGCGCCGGCGGCAGCGATCTGCTGATCGTGGAGGTGCAGCGCGGCAGCCTGCTCAGCGAAGACGACATCGAGCGCCTGGAAGACGACTACGCCCGTGCCGTTTCAGCTGGGTGATAGGGTCACACCTCACCCTTTGTGTAGGGCAAGGCAGTTCTTTCGACGTGAAGGAGCAGCGCCCGCGACCACCGGCCAACCCACGTGCCGATCTGTCGCCGAACGCTGAACTCCATTGCACGTCTTCGCCACCAGCCACCGTCCACGGGCCTGTCGCCAGATGGCCCCGCTGACGGATTCAGGGCGTGGCTTCCAGGGTGTCTGCCGGCCTGTCGACGAAGGACTTTCCAGGCCCAGCCCTTCCAACCTTGACCCATACCGCTTGCGAGAGCTTTGAAAGCTCTGTGGATTTGCGCGCCACGCTGGAGACCCAGTCGGTGGATCTGAGCGCCCTCGACCTGGTGCCCGCCGCCACCGAGCCCGACCCCGAGGCCAGCGCCGACGCGATCAGCACCACGGTGATCGACGTGCCGGCCACCCCGGCCCCAGCCACCAGCGGCTTCGCCGCCTTCGGCTTTGCGCCGGAGCTGCTCGAAGCCCTGGAGGCCATCGGCTACCAGGAGCCCTCGCCGATTCAGAAGGCCGCCATCCCCGAGCTGCTGCTGGGGCGCGACCTGGTGGGCCAGGCGCAAACCGGCACCGGCAAAACCGCCGCCTTCGCCCTGCCGCTGCTGGCGGGCCTCGACCCGACCCAGCGCTCCCCCCAGGTGCTGGTGCTTTGCCCCACCCGCGAGCTGGCCATCCAGGTGGCCGATTCGTTCAGCAGCTACGCGGCCAAGATGCCCCAGCTGCGGGTGCTGCCGATCTACGGCGGTTCCGACTTCCGCGACCAGATCGCCCGCCTCAAGCGCGGTGTGCAGATCGTGGTGGGCACCCCCGGCCGCGTGATGGATCACATGCGCCAGGGCACCCTCAACCTCTCCGGGCTGCGCAGCCTGGTGCTGGATGAGGCCGATGAAATGCTGCGCATGGGCTTCATCGACGACGTCGAGTGGGTGCTGGGCCAGCTGCCCGAACAGCGCCAGGTGGTGCTGTTCTCCGCCACCATGCCCGCCGAAATCCGGCGCATCTCGCACCAATACCTCAAGGATCCGGCGGAAATCACCATCCGCACCAAGGGGTCCGACGCCAGCCGCATCCGCCAGCGCTGCATCACCGTCAACGGCCCCCAAAAACTGGAGGCCCTCTGCCGGGTGCTGGAGGCCGAATCGAAGCAGGGGGTGATCATCTTTGCCCGCACCAAGGCGATCACCGTCACCGTGGCCGAGGAGCTGGAGGCCCGCGGCTACGACGTGGCCGTGCTCAACGGCGATGTGGCCCAAAACCAACGGGAGCGCACGATCGAGCGCCTCAAGAACGGCACGGTGGATGTGCTGGTGGCCACCGATGTGGCGGCCCGCGGCCTGGATGTGGATCGCATCTCACTGGTGATCAACTACGACATCCCCTTCGATGCCGAGGCCTACGTGCACCGCATCGGCCGCACCGGCCGGGCGGGCCGCAGCGGCGACGCGATCCTGTTCGTGACCCCGCGCGAGCGGCGGTTCGTGAACGGGCTGGAGCGGGCCGTGGGCCGTCCCATCGAGCCGATGGAGATCCCCACCAACGCCACCATCAACCAGAACCGCCTGGATCGGCTGCGCCAACGCCTGACCGCCGGCCTCGAGCCCCAGCCGGAGGCTGGCACCGGCAGCGCCACCGAAACCCGCGCCGAGGAGCGCGCCCTGCTGGCGGAGATGCTGCAGCGGGTGGGCCAGGAATCGGGCGCCGGCTTCGAGCAGCTGGCCCTGGCGGCCCTGCAGCTGGCGGTGGGCGACCAGCCACTGCTGATGCAGGGCGATGAAAGTTGGTTGCGCCAGGGGGGCCAGGGCCGCGATGCTCGCCGCAGCGACCGCCCGGGCCCGGACGGCGCCGGTCAGGGCCGCCGCGGCCCGCGGGAGCAGGCCGGGCCGCCCGAGGCCAACATGGAGCGCTTCCGCATCGAGGTGGGCTGGCGCGACCGGGTCAAGCCGGGCAACATCGTCGGCGCCATCGCCAATGAGGCGGGTCTGAACGGCCGCAGCATCGGCCGCATCCAGATCTTTGACGCCCACAGCCTGGTGGATCTGCCCAAGGGCATGCCCGACGAGGTGTTCAAGGGGCTGCAGCGGCTGCGGGTGATGAACCGCGAATTGCAGATCAGCCGGGTCAGGGCCTGATCACAAAGCCGGCCCCTCAGGCGCACAGGCCGGTGAGCCCCTCACTGGCCAGCACGCTCAGCTGCTCGGTGCCGAGGCGCTCCACGGCGCACACCAGAGACGGCAGCGCTGAAGCGCTCTCCGAGGCCACCAGGCTCTGCAGCAGGTCGAATCGATCCTGGGGCGCCAGCTCCCCGTCATCGGTCCAGGCCAGGCTCCAGGGCACGGGTGCCGTCATCAGAGGCGCTCGCAACGGATGTGGGTTTGCTGACAATGAAACACTAGGCGGGGATCGAGGGGTTTCTTCCGGTTCCCTTCGGTCTTGCTTCAAGCCTCTTCATCTCCGCCCCATCCCCGGGGCAAATCACAGCGCCGGCGCTCCGCCCTGGGGCCGCTCCGGCGGCACCGCCAAGGGGCCCTGACCACCGCCCTGTAGGGTGTTCTCGATTCCAGGGCTTACTGGCTCCAACCGGAACCCGCAGCATCCACGAATCAGTTTTCAAGGTTCCGTTGAAGGAATGACCATTTACGTAGGCAACCTCTCGTTCCAAGCCGAACAGGAGGATCTGCTGGATCTGTTCAGCCAGTACGGCGAGGTGGCCAAGTGCAGCCTGCCGCTCGACCGGGAAACCGGCCGCAAGCGTGGCTTCGCCTTCGTTGAGATGGCGAGCGATGCCGACGAGCAAAAAGCGATCGACGACCTCCAGAACGTGGAGTGGATGGGTCGGATGATCCGCGTCAACAAAGCCACCCCCCGTGAGGGTGGCGGTGGTGGCGGCGGCGGTCGCGGCGGCTACGGCGGCGGCGGC
>JBEBCX010000132.1:0-8801 GCA_041157425.1 Cyanobacteriota bacterium
CCCAACGCCCGCAGCAAGGGGGGCAACGGCCTGGGGTCCCAGTTGCTGGGTGGTGCCATGGCGGCGTTCAAGGTGATTGCACCGCTGGCGGCCAAGGCGATGCTGCCGGCCCCCCTCTAGAAGCCCGGTGTGCCGGTGCCCATGAACTGGCGCGCCTCGCGGGTCACCGCCTGGTAGCCGTAGCCGTAGGTGCCGCCCTCGCCATCGTTGATCACCCGCGGGGTCACCAGAATCACCAACTCACGCTTGCTACGGGCGTTGTTGGAGCTCCGGAAGAACTGACCCACAAAGGGCAGATCCCCGACGATCGGCCACTTGGTCACCGCCTGGTTGTCGGCATCGGAGATCACGCCGGTGAGGATGAGGGTCTGGCCATCCCGCACCCGCACCGTGCCGGTGTCGAGGCGCCGCACCTGCAGGATGTTGATGCGGCCGCAGCCAGCCACCTGCTCCACCGAGTTGGCGCCGGCACGGGCGGAAATGGAGGGCGACAGCGCGAACGACACAAAGCCGTTGTCGTCGATCTTGAGCACCCGGGCACCGAAGGTGAGCCCTTCCGTGCCGAACTGGGGCTGGCAGGTGTTGGGGGCACCGTTCTGCCCCGCCTGCACGATGTAATCGGTGATCACCTGGGAGCCCACCGTCACAAACGCCTCATTGGAGAAGGGGCGTCCGATGCTGGCGGTGTTGAGCACGGTGTTGGAACCGGCCGCCGCAGCCGCGGCCGCAAGGGCCACCTCCTTGCCCCCCTGGATCGGGTCGTCGTTCTCGCTAAGGATCAAGGTGGGGCTGGCCAGCACCTTGGTGCTGCTAGAGACGATCGCCGCCCGCACCAGGTCGTAGAAGTTGTTGTCGGCATAGGCCGTCGAGGGGTTTAGGGGTGCTGACGTCCCGGTGGGATTCACGGTCTGGATGGAGTTCGTCGTCGTCGCTCCGCCAGTCGTGGTTGCAGTGTTATTGACTTGCGTGGACTTGGCGGATTGATAACCACCGGCGATGGTTTCCATGCCAGTAGCCGTAGGAGGCAATCGGTTGTTGAACGCACCGATCAGCCGCCCTTCGTCGTTGACGATGAAGTTGTTGCCGTAGCGGAAGGCAAAGCTGTTCTTCACGGCCGCTTCGTTCTCAAGCGCCACATCCAGGATCTTCACGGAGAGCGCCACCTGCCGCTCCCTCAGGTCGATCTGGCGCAGGTAGTTCTCCGCCACCGCCACCACCTGGGGGTCTCCCACGAGGGTCACGGTTTGCAGGCGGGAATCGGTGGTGCCGCTGAGGCCCCGCAGGGGGCCAGCCGCGGCGCCGTAGGTCTCGGTGGTGGTGATCGTCTCCCGTTTGGTCTGCTGCGTCGCCTCACCGCCCGCCACTTGATTGGCCTGGGACTGGCCCTGGGTGACGGTGTTGGTGATCAGGGTGACCTTGGTGATGCGGGCCCCGAGGCTGGCCAGGTAATCGGCCGCCGAACCGGCCGAAGCCTGGTTCAACCGGTACACCTTGGAGAGCTGGGCGCCGAAGGTCTTCGATTGCACCGAGGGGCCCACCATCAGCATGCGGCCCTCCTGCTTGGCCTGCAGACCCGACGCCAACAGCACCGCGTTGATGGCCCGTGCATAGCTCTCACCGCGGAACGCCAACGACACCGTCGGTGATGGCGCTCCCGGTGCACTGGTGCCCGCGGGGTTGGTGCCCGTGGGCTCGTCGCCCACGTAGACAAAGCCATAGCCCCCCATCTGAGCGAGGGCCATCAGGGCATCCCGCGCCGGTGCGTTGCGCAGGGTCATGGTGACCGGCGGACCGCTGAGGCTCAGGTAACTGCGGTTGCGCAGCACCATCGTTCCCACGGCCATGTCCCCCAGGGGAGGCGCCACGGCACGGGGCTGAAGCGGCGGGGCATAACTGGCCTGGGGCAAGGCACCGGGCTGCCTGAGGTTGAACTGCCCGGTTTGGGCCGGCGGGGTGGCGACCCCCGTGAAGCTCAGGATCAAGTCGCGGCCGTCGGCACTCACCATGGGGCGCCCCAGGGGCACGCCGGGCAAGGGCGACACGGCAATGCGGTAGCTGCTGCCGGAGCCATCGATGCTCACCTGCCGCAACCCCGCCTCGGGGAAGGCCATGGTCTGCGGACCGAGCCGTAAAGCGGCAGGGCTGGCCAACTGCAAATCCCCTTGCCAACCGCTGGCGCCCTGGCTCTGGCGCAGCACCGGCCCAGGCCCAGCCCCCTGAATCACCACATCCACCCCATCGGCGCTGCGGCGCACCTGCAGCAGCAGCGCTCCACCGCTGGGGGCGGATTGGGTGGCCGGCGGTTGCTGCGCCGACTGGGGAGGCCGGGCCGGAACCTGGGCGCGGGCGGCAAGCCCTGTCGCCACTGTGGCCATCGAGGAGGCCATCGCGGCGGCGGCACCCCAGGCCGCAAGCGAACCGCGATGGATCATCGATGGCCCCAGGCTGCGTTGGGCGGATGGTATCGACGGCGGGGCCGCACCACCAGGGTGAGGGGTTGCTGCCGTTACGGCGACGGACGTGCGTCGTAGTAACTGAGATTGAGCCGCAGTTCCGCAGGGGTGCCCGCCTTCACCGCCAGATCGCTCTGCACCATCAACGGCGACAGCCGCTCCAGCCGTCGCAGAAATTGCACCAGCTGCGGTCCTGCACCGCGGGCGGTGAGCAGCACACTGGTTTTGACCCACCCCGGAGCCAGCAGGGGATCCGCCGGAGGCTTGGCCGGCTTGGCGTTGGGCGGCGGCGTGGCCTTGGGGTCGGGGCGGCCGGCGGCGGGTGCCGGCACCGGTTCGTAGCGATCCAGCACCACCCCGGCGGCGGCGGCTTCAGCGCTCAACATCGCCAACAGCGTGGAGACATCGCCGCTGCCCGCGATCAGGGTGCTGATCTGCCGGTTGCGGGCCTCGGCCCCCTGCAGGCGCTGCTCAAGGCTGGCGAGCTGGCGGCGCAACAGCGGCAGCCGCTGGCGCCCCTCCAGCAACTGCCCCCAACGCTGCTGCTCCGCCTGGAGTCCCTGCCATTGCGGGGCCACCACCAGGGCTCCAATGGCCACGGCCAGCAGGCCACCGAGCAACGCCGGTCCCGCCACCAGCACCTGGTCGCGGCGCAGCTCCGTGGGCCCCGGCAACGGCCTCATCGCAGCACCCCCGCCCGCTGCAGCACCTGCAGGCGTCTGGCCAGGCCATCGGCCTGGAGGCTCGTCAACACGGACGCCTGCTGCTGCGGTTGCAGGCTGGCAAAGCGGGCCGTGATCTCCCAGGCCAACGGTTCCGTCGGTTTGTCGCGGCTGAGCTTCACCACGGTCACCCCATCCGGCTGAAACAACGGGGAGCGGGCGAGCAACAGCTGCAGGCCATTCACCCGGCGAAAGGCCTCCGGATCCGCCGCCACCCCCTTGAGCTGCAGCTGCTCCCCCTGCACCTGCAACGCGGAGACCTGCACCCCAGCCGGGGTGACCCGCAGCACATCCGTGAGCAAGGCGGAACCGGATTGCACCGCCACAATCCCCCGCGCCAAGCCCTCGGTGCTGCGCTCCAGCTGCCGCACGCGCCGGCGCGCCTGCTGCACACGCGTCTCCAGGGCCTGGCGTTGCACCGGCACCCCCCGCAGGGCATCCCCCTGGGCGGCCAGGTGCCAGCGGCGAACCTGCAGGGCCACGCCTAGGCCCGAAACCGCCACCACGGGGACCATCCCCAGGGCCAGGCCCCGGCGCAGCAACGGCACCGCGGGTGCAGGCGGCGGCGGCGCCGGAGGCAACCCCCGCTGCAGACGGCGCTGCCGCAACAGATCCAGCGGTGGCAACGGGGGCTGGCTGCTCATGGCTCCATCTCCGTCAGAGCCAGGCCCCACAGCAGCCTGGCTCCATCTCCGTCAGAGCCAGGCCCCACAGCAGCCCCAAGGTGCCGCCGCCCAAGGGATCCAGGGGCTCCACGCCGGCCGCGATCACAGATTGCAGCTCGGGCAACAGGGCGCTCAGCTCGAGGCCACCGCCGCCGCCGGCCACCAGGGCCAACGGGGTGACCAGCACCGCCGGATCCACCCGCTGGATGTAGCCAAGACAAGCCCCCAAGGCCTCCCCCAGGGCTGCGGCTTGGTGGGGGCCCGGCAGGGGCCACTGCCAGCGGGGGGCGCCATCACGCAGCAGCACCAACCAGCACTGCTCGGGTTCGGCGCACAGCAGCCATCGGGCCTGGGCCGCCGCGGCCGCCCGCACACAGCAGAGCCCGGCCGCCTCCAGCCCATCCAGCTCCAGGCCCGCCTGGGCGACCACCGCCATCCAAGCCTCGAGCAAATCGGCCCGCGCTCCGTAGAGCAGGGCTTCCTCTCCGCCGCGCAGGGGATGCAGGTTCAGATCCAACTGCTCCAGCGGGGCACCGAACGCCTCGGGCCCCAGCTCCGCCGGCAGCAGATCGGCGAGGGGGCGGCCAGGGGCTGTGGCGGGCCACTGCAGCACGCGCCAAGCGCTGGCCCGCCACGGCAACACCGCCTTCAGCCGCGCCCCGCCGTAACCGCGTTCGATCAACCAGTCGCCCAGCAGATCCCCAAGGGCTTCGACCTCCTGGGGATGGCCGCCCACCAACACCCCCTCCGGCAGGGGCAGGGTTTCGCACCAGGCGATGCAACGGCCGTCCAAGGCCAGGGCCGTGAGGGCGCGGTCCTGAATTTCGAGGTGAACCCGCCGCGGGAACAACCAGGATTTGAACGGAGCCAGCCTGGGAGCCAGCGAGGGGGCCAGCCATGGCCCCAGGCGCTCCTGAACCCCTGAGAGCACCACCGGCCGCCCTGCGCTGCCCGAACGGTATCGAGGATTCCCCCGCCGGGCAGCCCTCAGCGCCAGGGGGCGCCGCTGCCCACCGCCTCGCCGATGCTGCGGAAGCCGTGGCGATCGAGCTGTTGGCTGAGGCCCTCGAGGATGGCGGGCACCAGCTCGGGCCCCTCATAAATCCAACCCGTGTAGAGCTGAATCAGCGAGGCGCCAGCCGTGATCCGCTCCCAGGCCGCTTCGGGTGAATCGATGCCGCCCACGCCGATCAACGGCAGGCCCGGGCCGGCCACGGCCCGCAGGCGCCGCAGCACCTCCAGGGCCCGGCCCCGCAGGGGTGCGCCGCTGAGCCCCCCCGCCTCCTCCGCCAGGGTGCGACCGGTCTGGGGGATGCGGCGCTGCTCCAGGCCGAGGCGGTTGAGGCTGGTGTTCACGGCGATCACCCCCGCCAACCCCTCCTCGTAGGCCATGCGGGCGATGGCATCGATGGCCTCATCGTCGAGATCCGGCGCGATCTTCACCAGCAGCGGCGGGCAGCCCTGCAGGCGCCGCAGCCGCTCCACCAGCCGGCGCAACTGCACTTCATCCTGCAGCTCCCGCAGCCCGGGGGTGTTGGGGGAGCTCACGTTGATCACGGCGTAGTCCGCCAGCGGCGCCAGCAGCTCCAGGGAGGAGGCGTAATCGTCGGGGGCCAGCTCCAGCGGGGTCACCTTCGACTTGCCCAGGTTGATCCCCAGCACCGCCGGCCGCTGCCCCGCCGGCGGCAGCTGTTGGCGCTCCAGGGTGCGCAGGGCCGCCTGGGCACCGCCGTTGTTGAAGCCCATGCGGTTGAGGGCCGCCCGCTCCGCCGCCAGGCGGAACAGCCGCGGCCGCGGGTTGCCGGGCTGGGGGTGCCAGGTCACCGTGCCGAGCTCGGCGAAGCCAAAGCCAAACAGGTGCCAGATCCCCGCCGCCACAGCGTTCTTGTCGAACCCGGCCGCCAGGCCAACGGGGTTCTGGAAGCGGCAGCCAAACAGGGTCTGCTCCAGGCGCAGATCCGGGCGCTGCAGCTCCGCCGCCAGCCCCGCCAGGGTGGTGTTCACCAGGGGCCACTGGCGCCGCAACGACACCTGGGCCAGGGCCTGCAGGGTCAGCTGGCTGAGCTGCTCCGCATCGGCCCCCTCATCGCGGCTGAGCAGTGGGCCCACCAGGCGGCGGTAGAGGCCGCCAGTGCCGACATCAGCCATCGCCCACACCCCCCTGGCGCTGTTCTGATCCTGACGCCTCGCGCTCCAACCGCCAGCGGCCCTCGGCGGCGGGCACCACCCGCCAATCGCGCCAGGGCCAGGGGCCGGAGCGCTGCTCCAGGGTGGCCAGCGGCAGCTCCACCAGCTGGGCCAGCTCGATCAGGCTGAGGCCGTAGCCCCCCGCCGCCAAGCGATCCGCCAGCTCCAGACGGCTGAGCAGCTGCAGCAGCGGCTTGGGGGCAGGCTCTGGGGCCGGAGCGGCGGCGCCATCCGCGGGCACCTCCCCCTGGGCCAAGGGCGGCCGCTGACCCTTGGAGAAGGCCACCGCAATCGCATCGCAGCGGTCGTTGTCGCGGTCGCCGCTGTGGCCCTTCACGTACACCAGCGGCAGCTGCGGGATGCGGGCCGCATCGAGGGCCTCCCACAGGTCGCGGTTGAGCACCGGTGAGCCGGAGGCGGTGCGCCAGCCCTTGCGTTTCCAGCCGTTGATCCAGCGGCTGAAGCCATCAATCAGGTATTTGGAATCGGTGCGGATCGCCAGGTCGGGGTGGCGGGGCAGCGTTTGCAGCTGCTGCAGCAGGGTGAGGGCCGCGGTGAGCTCCATGCGGTTGTTGGTGGTGTCGGGCTCCGCCCCACCCCACTCCTGCACGCTGCCGTCGGCGAAGCGCAGCAGGCAGCCCCATCCCCCCGGGCCTGGATTGCCGCTGCAGGCGCCATCGCAGGCGGCCGCCACCACCACTGGCCCGTCAGGCACTGGGCTTCCCCCGGCGGATCCGGTACAACACGCGTCTGACGGGCAGCGCCGGGGAGATCAGCATGCAGCGAACCTACCTCCCACGGCTGGGGGCCGGCCTGGTGCTGGCCGTGGCGGGGGCATCGAGCTGGCTAGGGCTGGGCGGCAGCCAGGCCGCCAGCCTGTTCAACAGCCTCCCCCTGGATCAGCGCCGCTTCGCCGTGCTGGCCCAACCGGTGGGCCGCAGCGACTGGAAGCTGCTGGTGCTGGAGCAGATCCGGCCCGAACCCCGCTGTTGGCAGGAACGGCCCGATGGCCTGATCGACCCGGCGCTCAACCGGTTTGATTTCACCGGCATCTGCAGCCGCTACATCGACAGCAACGGCTACTCCCTGCGGGTGGGCGACAGCGACCTGGGCAGCAGCCACCGGCTGCGGCTCAAGCAGGAGGGCAACCGCGTCGCCCTGGTGGCCTTCAGCCCCAGCGACCCCACGGAGCTGCTGGTGGGCCAGGGGCTGCTGCGCCAGCGGGATCGCGAGGGCTTCGTGTTGATCCAACTGGAGCCCGACTGGCGGCTGCAGCGGCGGGCCTTCGGCAGCCAGACCCTCAGCCACGTGTACCTGGCCAACGCTGCCCCCCTGGCCCAACTGATCGCCCGGGCCAACCAGGGCCGCTCACCCGCACCCCAGGCCTTGCCGCAGCCGGCCCTGGCCCTCAATCCGCCGCCGGTCCTGGCGGCGGGCCAAGGCCCGATCACCCTGCCGGTGGTGCCGTACCGGCCCTGAGGGGACAACCGACGCAGTGGACCACACCCCCCTTGCTCGACCTTTTCCTCTGGCCGTATGTTGCACTTGTGTGAGGAGTGCGGAACACCACTTCTGGGGTCGAAACGAGGACAGACTCCCAAAAGCGTTCCGGCTCAAAGCCCTGCCTTCGGCGGGGCTTTTTTATTGGCGCCTTTTGGAATGCCGGCTGTGGCTGGATCTGCCAGTGCCGGGCCAACAAAAAGCCGGCCCCCGTAGGGGCCGGCGATCAGGAAACGGGGGTCAGGCGCCGCAGCGGCTGACCGTGGCGATCACTTGAGGGTGACCTTGCCGCCGGCCTCTTCGATGGCCTTCTTCATGGCCTCGGCATCAGCCTTGGAGACACCTTCCTTGACGGCGCAAGGGGCGCTTTCCACCAGGGTCTTGGCTTCGCCCAGGCCGAGGCCGGTGGCTTCGCGGACGGCCTTGAGGACCTTGATCTTGGCGGCAGCATCGAAGCTGTCGAGCATGACGTCGAATTCGGTCTTCTCTTCAGCGGCTTCAGCAGCACCACCGCCGGCGGCGGGGGCGGCCATCACGACGCCAGCGGAAGCGGCGGCGGACACACCGAAGGCCTCTTCGATCTGCTTGACAAGCTCAGAGGCTTCCAGCAGCGAGAGAGTCTTCAGGGACTCGAGGATTTTGTCGGTAGTAGCAGACATGGTTGGGAATCAGCAACAGATCTGTGGGAACAGTCGGAGCGGAGAGCTCAGCAGAACAGGCCTCAGGAGGCGCTGCCCTCGCCGTCGGCGTGCTGCTTGAGCGCCCGGGCAAGACCGGAGGGAACTTCGTTGATGCCCACAGCCAGCTTGGTGGCCACGGCGTTGATCGCACCGGCGATCTGGGCCATGAGCACCTCCTTGGAGGGCAGATCCCCGATGGCCTTGATGTCGGATTGGGAGAGGAGTTTGCCTTCGAAAAGGCCACCCTTCACGTCCGACTTCTTCGTGTCCTTCTGGAAGGACTGAACGGCCTTCACCGCACCGCCGACGTCGCCCTTGACGAGCACGAAGGCATTGGTGCCGGTGAGCAGGGAATCGAGTTCCGACCAAGCGCTGTTCCCATCAATGGCACGGCGCATCAAGGTGTTTTTGGTCACCTTGCAAATGCCGTTGCTGGCCTGCAGACGGGTCCGCAGATCAGACATCTCCTTGATGGACAGGCCCTTGTAATCAAGGACCAGCGCCATTTCGGCCTCACCGAGGAGCTGCTTGAGCTCTTCGACGATCTGTTGCTTGTTCTCCAGCGTGCGGCCCATGGGAAACGGAACGGATCGG
>JBEBCX010000133.1:0-6945 GCA_041157425.1 Cyanobacteriota bacterium
CCCCCGGGTCCGGGTCCGGGGCCATGCAGATCACCTCCACCTCCACCGGCAGGCCCGTGAGCGACTGCAGGTGCCGGGTGGGGCTGCCATCCCCCAGCAGCAGCAAGCGCCAGGCGCCGCTCAGCCGCGGACTCACGGCCGACACCACCTCCTCGGCAGAGGCCTGCCAGAGCGGTTGCGGCGACGGCCACAGCCCGGAGGGCGCAGGGGTGGGGGGCAACGGCGATCAGAAACCTGCGCTGATGCTGACGCGTCGGGTCACGCCACCGCGTTCGATCACCGCCCCATCGCCGCTGGTGGCCACCAGCCGCCAGCCGCTGTTGCCGATGCTGTCGCCCACCAGGGCGTTGCTGGAGCTGCCCCCCACCTGGAAGATGGCCGATCCGGAGCGGCCCGGGATCTGCACCACCCCCAGCAGTTCCGGGATTCCGCCCGCGCTGCCCGCGCCAGCTCCGGCGCTGCTGCTGAGGGCCGGAGCCGGCGCCCGCAGGGTGCCGCTCAGGGGCACCTGGAGGGGGGCCAGGGCCCCGGGCCGGGCCTCCAGCTGCTGCAGCTCCTCGATCCAGGGTTCGGAGGGGGGTGGGGGCGGCAGGCCATCGGCCCCTGCGATGGCCGGCGGGCCGCCGCTGCCGTCGGCCGCTGGCACCGCCAGGCCGCGGATGCCCTCCAGCAGCCGCAGGTTGCGCTCCTGGCGCAGGTCTTGATGGGCTTCGCTCCAGCCCCGCCACAGACCAAAGCAGGCCACCAGGCTCAAGCCCACCAGGCCGCAGCCCAGGGCGATCGGAACGGTCCCGGGCAGGGACCGCATCCCAGCCGCCCACCGGGGGGTGGCGTGCTCCCGCACCGCCACGTCGATCGGGGCCGTCGCCGCCGGTTCAGGCGCAGCGGGCGCCGGCTGGTTGATCGGGTTGGCCGTGTTGCCGGGATGGGTGGCGTTCAGGAACACCCGATCCATCACCTGCTCAGCCTTGAGCTCCCAGTAGGCCCGTGACGTGGTGCTGGCGGGGGCGGAACTCACCGTTGGGTGGTGCAGACGGGCAACGGCGTGGCCGCACCCTATCGGCCGGTACTGGGCTTGGCGAGGGTTTGCCGGCGCCGCTCGAGCTCAAGCCACAGCATCAGGGCGGTGACATCCGCCGGGCTGACGCCCGGCACCCGGGAGGCCTGCCCCAGGGTGTGGGGCTGAATGGCCGCCAGCTTCTCGCGGGCTTCGCGGGAGAGGGTGCCGATGGCGGCGTAGTCGATGCCGCTGGGGATGGGGCGCTGCTCCTCTTTCTTCACCTGGTCGATCTGCTGCTGCTGGCGCGACAGGTAGCCGCTGTATTTGATGTCGATCTCAGCCCCCTCCCGCACGTCCTGGGGCAGATCCGCCGGCGCCAGGCCAAGGCGCAGCAGGTCGGTGCTGTGGAACCCGGGGCGGCGCAGCAGGTCCGCCAGGGTGATGGAGCCCTTGATGGCGGCTCCCGTCTGGGCCTCCACGGCGCCGGCGGCGGGGTCGCTGGCCTTGAGCCGCACCGTGTCGAGCCGTTGTTTTTCGGCGGCGATCGCCTCCTGCTTGCGCAGGTGCAGCTGCCAGCGGCGGTCGTCGATCAGCCCCAGCTCGCGCCCCAGGGGGGTGAGCCGCCGGTCGGCGTTGTCGCCCCGCAGCACCAGGCGGTATTCGCTGCGGCTGGTGAGCACCCGGTAGGGCTCCCGCAGGTCCTTGGTGATCAGGTCGTCGATCATCGTGCCGATGTAGCTGCCCTCCCGCGGGAAGTGCACGGGGGCTTGCCCCCGCAGCTGCCGCACCGCATTCAGGCCCGCCACCAGCCCCTGGGCCGCCGCCTCCTCGTAGCCGGTGGTGCCGTTGAGTTGGCCGGCGGAGTAGAGGCCCTGAACCCGTTTGGTCTCCAGGGAGGGTTTGAGCTGGGTGGCGGGCAGGTAGTCGTAATCCACCGCATAGGCGGGGCGGAGCATCACGCACTGCTCCAGGCCCGGCAGGGTGCGCAGCAGCTCCAGCTGCAGCCGCTCCGGCAGCCCCGTGGAGAAGCCCTGCACATAGATCTCCGGTGTGTCGCGCCCCTCGGGCTCGAGGAAGATCTGGTGCGACTCCTTGTCGGCGAAGCGCACGATCTTGTCTTCGATCGAGGGGCAGTAGCGGGGGCCCTTGCTGTCGATGAAGCCGCCGTAGATCGGGGTGAGGTGGAGGTTGTCGCGGATCAGCTGGTGGGTGGCGGCGGTGGTGCGGGTGATGTGGCAGCTCATCGGCTCACCGCTCACCCAGCTGCTGGGGTCAAACGAGAAGTAGCGGTCGTGGGCGTCGCTGGGTTGCTCCTCGAGGCGGTCGAGGGCGATGCTGCGGCGATCCACCCGCGCCGGCGTGCCGGTTTTGAGGCGGCCCATCTGGAAGCCCAGGCCTTCGAGCGCCTCGGTGAGCCCTTCGGCGGCCTGCTCGCCGGCGCGCCCCGCCGCCATCGACTGGTTGCCCACCCAGATCTGGCCCCCCAGGAAGGTGCCGGCCGTGAGCACCACGGCGCCGGCGCCATAGCTGCTGCCGAAGTAGGTGCGCACGCCGCAGACCCGGCCGTCCTCCACCTCCAGCCCCGTGACCATGGCCTCGCGCAGGGCCAGGTTGGGGGTGTGCTGCAGCAGCTGCAGCATCTGGCGGGCGTACTGGCGTTTGTCCGTCTGGGCGCGCAGGGCCCACACCGCCGGCCCCCGGCTGGCGTTGAGCACCCGCTTCTGCAGGGCCGTGGCGTCCGCCAGGCGGCCGATCACCCCCCCCAGGGCATCCACTTCGTGCACCAATTGGCTCTTGGCCGGCCCACCCACCGCCGGGTTGCAGGGCTGCCAGGCGATGCGGTCGAGGTTGAGCGAAAACAGCGCCGTGGAGCAGCCCAGGCGCGCCGCCGTGATCGCCGCTTCGCAGCCCGCGTGGCCGCCCCCCACGACGATCACATCGAACCGCTCAATCGGGGCGTTGCTGCTGCTGGCCGCGGTGCGCTCGCTCATGGATCGACGCTAGGGCTCGGGCCGCGCCGGGGCGCTGGGCCCCTCAGGCCGCCAGGTTGCGGAAGCGGGTGAACTGGGGCTCGAACAGCAGCTTCACCGTGCCCACGGGGCCGTTGCGGTGCTTGGTCACGATGATCTCGGTGATGCCGCGGTCCGGGGTGTCGGGGTTGTAGTACTCGTCGCGGTAGATCATCAGCACCAGGTCGGCGTCCTGCTCGATTGAGCCCGATTCCCGCAGGTCGGAGAGCATGGGCCGCTTGTTGGTGCGGGCCTCCACGCCGCGGCTGAGCTGCGAGAGCGCAATCACCGGCACGTTGAGCTCGCGGGCCATTTGTTTGAGGCCCCGGGTGATCCGCGAGAGCTCCTGCACGCGGTTGTCGGAGCCGCCCCCCTCCATCAGCTGCAGGTAGTCGATCACCACCAGCCCCAGCTCCTTGCCGCTTTCCGCCATCAGCCGCCGGCAGAGGGAACGCATCTCGAGCACGCCGGCGTTGGGCTTGTCATCGAGGTAGATCGGCATCTGCCCCAGGGTGCTGATGCCCTGCCCCAGCAGCGGCCACTCATCAGGGTTGAGGCGGCCGGTGCGCAGCCGGCCGCTCTCGATGCCCACCTCCATGGCCAGCAGGCGGTAGGTGAGCTGCTCCTTGCTCATCTCCAGGGAGAACACGCACACCGGCAGGTTGTGCAGCTGGGCCACGTTCTTGGCCAGGTTGAGGGTGATCGCCGTTTTGCCCATGGCGGGGCGGCCGGCAATGATGATCAGGTCGCTGCGCTGCAGCCCCTGGGTCATGGCGTCCAGGTCGTAGAAGTTCACCGGGATGCCGGCCACCGCCGTGCCCAGGGAGCGGCTTTCGATTTCGTTGAAGGTGGCGGTGAGGATTTCGGCGGTGGGGGTGAGCCCGGTGCTGGGTTTCTCCTGGCTGATGGCGAAGATGCGCTGCTCCGCCTCATCCAGCACCTGCTCCATCGGTTTGCTTTGGTCGAAACCGAGGCGGATCACCTCATTGCCGGAGCGGATCAGCTGCCGCCGCAGGTATTTGTCCATCACCAGGCGGGCCACCTGGTCGATCGAGGCGGTGGAGAGGGTGCGCTCCACCAGCTCCACCAGCCGGCCGCTGCCGCCCACCTTCTCCAGGTTGCCGGTGTCCGCCAGCCAGGCCGACATGGCGGTGAGGTCGGTGGGTTTGCCCTGGCTGTGCAGCATCAGGGCGGTGCGGTAGATCTCGCGGTGGGCCGAGAGGTAGAAGGCCTCCGGCTGCAGCACATCGGCCACGCGACCGATGGCATCCGGGTCCAGCAGGATGCCCCCCAGCACGGATTCCTCCGCCTCCAGGTTTTGGGGCGGCACGCCATCGGGGGTGGCCTCAAAGCCCAGGCCGTCGCCGCCGCGGCGCCCCCGCTGGCCCTGGCCAGCCGGCATCCCATCGCCGTTGCCGTCCGGGTTGCCGTCCTGCTGGGGAGCCAGGTTGCTGAGGGGCACGCTCACCATGGGGGCCGGAGGGGGACGCGATCAAAAAGCCGTCAGACCCCTGGGGGGCTGACGGCCGGGGAGGTTCATTGTGCAGCCTGCGGCCTGAACGTGCAGCTTGCGGTTGGACGCGTTCAGCTCCGGTGCTCAGGGGCTGTTTGGCCTCAGTGGCTGACCACTTCCAGGTTGATCTCAGCGGTGACTTCGCTGTGCAGCTTCACCTGCACCTTGTAGCTGCCGGTGCGGTGGATCTCAGGCACGGTGATGTCGCGGCGATCCACTTCCTTCTTGGTGGCGGCCTCGATGGCCTCAGCCACGTCGGCGTTGGTCACGGTGCCGAACAGCACATCGTCGCCGCCGGTCTGCTTCTTCACGGTGAAGCGCCCGATGGTGTCCAGGGCGGTGCGGAAGGCCACCGCTTCGGCCTTCAGGGCCGCCTGGCGCTCCAGTTCTTTGGCGCGGCGGTGCTCCACCTGGCGCAGCACCGCTGGGGTCACCGGCACGGCTTTGCCCTGGGGCAGCAGGAAGTTGCGGGCGTAGCCGGGGGCCACCTCCACCAGATCGCCGTCCTTGCCCAGGCTGAGGACGCTACGCCACGGCTTGGGCCCGCTCCCGCAGGGCCCGCGGCAGGCGCACCTGGCTGGCCAGGCCCAAGCGCTGCAGCAGCCGAATGTGCAGCCAGGTGAGGTCCGGCTCCCGCCAGCCCCAGCCGTGGCGCGCCGAGTGGGGGTAGGCATGGTGGGTGTTGTGCCAGCCCTCGCCGAAGGTCAGGGCCGCCACCCAGGGGTTGTTGCGGGAGCCATCGCCGCTGTCGTGCAGCACGTAGCCCCAGCGGTGGGTGGCGGAATTCACCAGCCAGGTGCAGTGGTACACGAGCACCAGGCGCAGGGGGATGCCCCACAGCACCAGGGCCCAGCCGCCGGCGCCCGTTGCTGTGCCAATCCAGAACAGCAGGGCGGCGAGGGGCAGCTGCAGCAGCAGAAACCTGCGGTTCAGCCAGCGGTAGTAGGGGTCGGCGGCCAGGTCGCCCGTGAGCCGCGCCACGGCCCCCTGGGCGGGCACCGTTTCGAGCATCCAGCCCAGGTGGCTCCACCAGAAGCCGCGGTGGCTGTTGTGGTGATCCGCATCCGTATCGGAAAACTTGTGGTGGTGGCGGTGCAGCCCCACCCAATCGATCGGCCCGTGTTGGCAGCTGAGGGCGCCGCAGGTGGCCAAGCACCGCTCCAGCCAGCGGGGCACCCGCAGGGCCCGGTGGCTGAGCAGCCGGTGGTAGCCGATGGTCACCCCCAGGCAGGCGGTGATCCAATAGAGCACCAGCAGGGTGGCCAGGGCCGGCAGGCTCCAGAACTGCGGCAGCAGCGCCACCAGCGCCAGCGCATGCAGGGCCACCATGAAGCCCAGCACCGGTCCGTTGACACGGCGCGTCCCTGGGCCTGCTGGCGTGCCGCCGTGGGCCGGGGTGCCCGCGCCGTTGCGGGGCCGGTGCAGGAGGGCCGCCCGCGCCGGGGGCGAGATGGCGGCCCGGTGCGCGCCGCTGGGGGCGCTAGGGGGAGTGGAGACGGGGGCCGGCATGGGCCTCTGGGGCGGAATCATTTAAAATCGTAGCAGTACGTATTCGTATCGCGTGGCTTTGCGGGACGAACTCGAATCAGGGCGGGATGCGTTCGCGCACCTGATCCGGGTCTGGCATGAGCGCAATGGCTGGAGTCAGCGGGTGCTGCCGGCCCTGGCGGAGCGGCTGGAGCTGGGCCGTGTGCACAACTCGCAGCTCTCCAACCTGCGCAACCGCAAGCTGGCCTCCCCCGGTCCCGAGCTGTTCGTGGCCCTGGGCCGCCTCAACCAGCTGTTGGCCGCCCAGCAGGCCGCGGCCCTGGAGCCGCCCCTGGAGCAGCGGCTCGAGGATGCCCAGGAGTTGCTCCAGGCCCTGCGGCACTCGGCCCTGCCCCTGGTCGGGGACGACGGCACCCCCCTGGGGCCGGCGCAGTTGTTTGAGATTTTCGTGGGCTTGCGGCCCCTGCCCGCCGCCTTCGACTGGCGCATCGCCGGCCCCGAAGCCGCCGGGCTGAGTGCGGCCTTGGCGGAGCTGTTCACCGCCGGCCGCCCCTGGCGCCTGTGCCGTGATCAGCTGCTGGCGGCCTACCCGGCCGAGAAGCGTCAGCGCCGGGAGCACTTCGCGGCGGTGATGGCCGGCCAGCGCGATTACAGCGCCGAGGAGCTCGATGCGGAGCTGCCCGACCTGCGCCGCACCCTGGCGGCCCTGGGGGTGGCAGGGGAGGAGGAGCTGGCCCCGGACCAGTTCCTGGAGCTGCTGCGCCAGCGCGCCCGCCAATGGGGCAGCGGCCCCACGGAAGCGGCCAGCAGCGACCTGGCCCGGGCGATCCGGCGCCAACTGGGGGTGCCGGAGCCTGGACAGACCACCAGCCATCCCCTGCCGTCGTTCGCCGCCGGAGAGCCCCCGCACCCGCCGCTGGCCCCGCGCCGTCCAG
>JBEBCX010000134.1:0-5043 GCA_041157425.1 Cyanobacteriota bacterium
AGCCCGGCTTGGGCTTGGTGGCGGCCGCCGCCGCGGTGGGCCGGGTGGGGGGGATTTTTTCAATCACCAGCAGCGCTTCGATGATCTGCCGCGCCACCGGCACCGCCACGGTGGAGCCATAGGCGTTGCCCCCCTTGGGTTCATCCACCACCACCAGCACCACGTAGCGGGGATCGTTGATCGGCAGGTGGGCCACGAAGCTGGTGATCCGGGCGCCGGGGATGTACACGCCGTTTTCGGCTTTCTGGGCGGTGCCGGTTTTGCCGCCGATGCGGTGGCCGGGGATCTTCACCCCTTTGCCGCTGCCCTTCTCCACCACGGTTTCCATCCAGTGGAGCACCGTCTGGGTGATCTCAGGGCGGAACAGCTGCAGGCCGGAGGCCGCCGGCGCCGTGGCCAGGTCGTCGCCGGAGCGCAGCCCGCGGGTGATGTGCGGGCTCACCAGCCGGCCGCCGTTGGCGAGCATGGCGTGCAGCTGCACCAGCTTCAGCGGGGTGAGGTTGAAGCCCTGGCCGAAGGCGGCGGTGGCCGGTTCGATCGGCTGGGTGCGGAACACCTCCAGGGTTTTGAGCTGGCCCGCCTGGGCCCCCGGCAGGTCGGTGTCGGGGGTGCTGTCGATGCCGAGGGTGTGCAGCCAATGCCAGAAACGGTCGGGCTTCACCCGCCGCATCGCCTGCACCATGGCCACGTTGCTCGACACCTGCAGCACCGTGGGGAAATCGATCACCCCGTTGCCCTTGCGGTCGTGGTTGAAGATCGGCCAGCCGCCGATGGTGAGCTGCCCGGAGTCGTTCACCTTGCCGGCCGGGTCGATCGCCTTCTCCTGCAGGGCGATGGCCAGGTTGATCGGCTTGAAGGTGGAGCCGGGTTCGTAGAGGTCCTGCACGGACCACTCCCGGAACAAGCCCGGTTTGTAATCCCAGAACTTGTTGGGGTTGTAGGTGGGGGTGGAGGCCAGGGCCAGCAGTTCGCCGTTGCGCACATCCATCACCAGGGCCACGCCCCGCTTGGCCGACCACTGCTTCACCTGCTTGCTCAGGGCCAGCTGGGCCACCTGCTGCAGGCGGGCATCGAGGGTGAGCTGCAGGCGCAGGTCGTCGCCGTAGAGCACCCCCGCCCGCAGGCCATCGGGGAGGGGGGTGCCGTCGGCGCCGCGGCGCAGGCTGCGGGTGGCCTCGTGGCGGCGCAGGTCGCGGTCGCGGCTCTGCTCAAGGCCCGCCTGGGCCACCCGCTCCAGGTTGAGGAAGCCCACCACGTTGGCGAACAGGCCCCCCTGGGGGTACACCCGCTGGGGGTAGGCCTCCAGGTCGAGCCCGCTGATGCCCAGGTTGCGCACCCGCTGGGCGGTTTCGGGGTCGAGGTCGCTGGCGAGCTTCACGCCCGACTTGCGGCCCTCCATGCTGCGCACCAGATCGGCCATGGGCAGGGCCAGCACCGCCGAGAGTTTGCGGGCCACATCCAGGGGGCTGCGCAGCCGGCCGATGTCGTCGCCGGGGAAGGCGAAATAGCGGGGGTGGGCCCAGAGGGTGAAGCGCTCCTCATCGAGCGCCACCAGCCGCCCCTGCCGGTCGACGATCGGCCGGCGCCGCCCCAGCGGTGAGACCGTTTGGGTTTGCACGGCCCGGGCGCGGGTGAGCAACTCGTTGCCCTGCACCAGCTGCACCCAGGCCAGCCGCAGCGCCAGCCCCCCCAGCCCCGCGGCCAGCAGCAGATACACCAGCCACAGCCGGCGGGCCGGGATGGGCTGGAACGTGAGCACGCGGCGCGAGCGCCCCTGGCTGGCGCCGCTGCGTGCCGCTGGCCGGCGACCCTCCAATCCCTGAACCACCCTCAGTACCCCGGCAGGATCACACGGGGGTTCACCTGGGCCAGGAACGAGCGGAAGGCGCTGGGCTGGCTGGCGCCGGGGGGCTCCAGATACACGAGCTTTTCACTGCTGGTGGGCTCCAGCAGGGTGGGTTTGCCCGTCATGGTGAGGTGGTGCTGCTCGAGCACCGCCGCCGACTCCTGCAGGCGGTGCTCGAGGCGCTGCGAGGCCTCAAGTTGTTGAAAGTTGCGGGTCCATTGCCCTTGCCAATGGAGCGTCAGGGCACTCAGGCCCAGCACCGCCACCCCCAGCCCCAGCAGGCTGCCGTCGGCAACGCGGTGCAGGTTGCCCAGCCAGGGGGAGCGGCGGTCGGCCCTGCTGGCCGACAGGGATCCCTGAATCAGCTCCAGCGGCCGCTGGGCCTGGCTCCGTTGCCCCTGGGCGGGCTGCTGAACCGGAACGGCGACCACGGCAGGGCGAGGGAACTTCGCAAGTGAACCATGGGCATTGCCCCCCAGCAAGGGGCTCCTGACCGTTTGAGACTCACCAGCCCAGCAGCACCAGGTTGGTGAAGGTGAGCCCGTTCCAGAGGGCATGCAGGAGCACGCAGCTGCCCAAACGGCCGCCGCTCCAGCGCAGCCATCCCAGCCCCAGCCCCAGCACCAGCAGGGGCAGCAGTTCGCCGAGGCTGAGGTGGGCCACGGCAAACACGGCGGCGCTGATCAGCACCCCCCAGCCCGCCCCAAGCTGCCGCGCGGCCACCGGCAGCAGCACGCCGCGGAAAATCGTTTCCTCAAACAGCGGTGCCAGCACCACCGCCGTGAAGCCAAAACAGGCCAAAGCCGGCAGGTTGTGGCTGTTGAGCACCAGTTCCAGCAGCGGGTTGCTGCCGCTGCCCTCGCTCCAGAGACGCTCCAAAAGCCAGCCCGCCAGGCTCACCAACGGCAGCACCATCAGCAGGGTGCGCAGGGCCCGGCGCAGGGCACTGCCCAGGGGCCGCCAACGGAACTGCAGCCAGCCCCCCTCGGGCGCGGGGCCCAGGCCCCGCAGCTGCAGCACCAGGATCAGCAGCGGGCCGGCCATCAGCGCCAGGTAGAGCCCCAGCACGCTCACCCCCTCCCGCAGCGGGCTGGTGATGCCGCTGGCACCGAGCAGACCGCTGAGCAGGGGCGCCACCAGCAGGGGCGTTAGCAGTTCGCCCACCACCACAAAGCCGCCGGCGATCAGCAGCACCACATCCAGGCCGCCCAGCTGGGGGCCCTGCAGGGGCGGCGGCTCCGGGCTGCGGCCGCGCCAGCGCTGCCACAGCTCCCGCAGCAGCAGGGCGATGCCCAGCAGCAGCACCACGGCCGGCACCACGGTGACGCCCACCAGCCGCAGGGCGGCGCGGTGCCCCTCGGCCTGCACCGCCGGGGCCTGCGGCTCCAGCAGGGCCGCCGCCAGGCGAGCCTCGGGCCCGCCGGCCAGGGCCGGATCCGCCAGCAGCGCCTCCAGGGGCCCTTCTGCTCCCGGCCTGTCACCGGCCTGCAGCCGGCTCAGCCCCTGCTGCAGCAGTTGCAGCCCTGGGGCGGCGGGGGTGCCGCTGGCGTTGTTGGCCTTGATGTCGCTGGCCAGGGCTTCGGCCAGGGCCTGGCGCGGCTGGGGCCCCGCCAGCAGCGGCCGCCAGGGGGCGGGCAGCTGGGGTTCCGCCAGCACCGCCAGCTCCAGCTGGCGGCGGTTGAGGCTCTGCCCCACCGAGGGGCGGCTGAGGCTGTCGAGCAGTCCGTTCAGCCACAGCAGCAGGCTGAGGGCCAGGCTGAGCAGGGCCAGCAGCTGCTTCCAGCGGGGTGCCGCCGCTTGTTCCCCCTGCGGGCCGGGTTGGTTGCCAGGGGTCACGGGCGGAGCTCAGGCGGCGGAAGTGGGCTCAGCATCTCAGCAGAAACCCCTCCCATACGATGGGTTTTGCTGATTTGAGCCCCCGTGTCACTCCGGATTCTGCTGGTTCGCCATGGCCTCAGCAGCTTCAATCTGGAGCACCGCATCCAGGGCCGTGACGACCTTTCCAGCCTCACGGAGGAGGGGCTGCGGCAGGCCAGCGCCACCGGTGCCGCCCTGGCGGAGCTGAGGCTCGATGCCGCCTACAGCTCACCGCTGCGGCGGGCGCGCCACACCGCCGAGGCCCTGCTGGCGGCCCAGGGGGGCGGCCTCACCCCCCAGCTCGACGATGACCTGCTGGAGGTGGACCTGGCCCCCTGGACCGGCCTGCTCAGCAGCGAGGTGCGTGAGCGCTTTCCGGAGCAGCACCGCCTCTGGCGGGAGCAGCCCGAGGCCCTGGAGCTGCAGCGGGCCAACGGCGACACCTACCGCCCGATTCCGGAGCTGCTGGCCCAGGCCCAGCGCTTCGCGGCCCGGCTGCTGGCCAGCCACGACCCCGCCACCCCCGGCGGCCAAACGGTGCTGGTGGTGGCGCACAACGCCATCCTGCGCTGCCTGTTGCTGGCGCTGCTGGATCTGCCGGCCTCGGGGTTCCGCCGCCTGCGGCTCGACAACGCCTCCCTCTCGGTGCTCAACGTGACCCCGGCGGAGCCCGGGTCGGCGCGGCGTTTCAGCGTGCAGATCGAATCGCTCAACGGCACCAGCCACCTGCACCCCGAGGTGTGCGCC
Organism: Cyanobacteriota bacterium; assembly: GCA_041157425.1. Taxonomy (GTDB): domain Bacteria; phylum Cyanobacteriota; class Cyanobacteriia; order PCC-6307; family Cyanobiaceae; genus Vulcanococcus. The sequence continues at coordinate 4,451 of JBEBCX010000134.1, forward strand.
GGCCAGTTGCCCGCCAAGGGCCCCGGCCCGCGGCTGCTGCTGGTGCGCCACGGCGAAACCGATTGGAACCGCCAGGGGCGCTTCCAGGGCCAGATCGACATCCCCCTCAACAGCAACGGCCACGCCCAGGCCGCCGCCGCCGGCGACTTCCTGCGCCGGGTGCGCTTCGACCGCGCCTACAGCAGCTCCATGGCCCGGCCCCGCCAGACCGCCGAGGGCATCCTGCGCCACCACCCCGGTGTGCCGCTCACCAGCGTCTCCGACCTGGTGGAGATCGGCCATGGCCATTGGGAGGGGCGCCTGGAGCAGGAGATCGCCGCGGAGTGGGGCGCCCTGCTGGCGGATTGGAAGCGGGCCCCGGAAACGGTGCAGATGCCCGACGGCGAAACCATCCATGACGTCTGGGACCGCTCCCTGCGGGGGTGGAACCGCATCGCCGCCGGCCTGGATGCCCACGAAACAGCGCTGGTGGTGGCCCATGACGCCGTGAACAAAACCATCCTCTGCGCCCTGCTGGGGCTCAGCCCCGCCGACATCTGGGCGGTGAAGCAGGGCAACGGTGGCGTCACCGTGATCGATTACCCCGATGGGGC
>JBEBCX010000135.1:0-5024 GCA_041157425.1 Cyanobacteriota bacterium
CCGTAGGCGGGGCCGCAGCGCATCAGCACCTGGCCGCGCCAGATGGCGCTGGGGGCGGCACCCACCGAGTAGGTGATCGCCCCGGCGGCGGTGCTCAGGTGCAGCACCGGTTGGCGGCCGGCCAGGCTGCAACTGTGGGCCTCCAGCTGCGGGGTTGCACTCACCGCCGTGGCCAGGGCCACCTCCGCCTTCACCAACGCCAAGGCGCGGCGCTGCACCGCCCGCTCCCGCAGTAGCCGTGCCAGCCGCTGGCCGTTCTGGCCTTCGTCGATCAGCCCCTGCAGCATCAGGCCACTGAGCACCAACCCCAACGCAAGGGCCAGCAACAGCTCCAGCAGGGAGAACCCCGCCGCATCCTCAGAGCTGGGCATCCGCTTCACAACCCTCACCGCGCTCGCGCCCCAGCCGGGTGATCCCCAGGGGCAGGGCCATCACCAGACAGCGGCGCAGATCCGTGCCCGCCGTGCGCAACACCACGGTGCCGGCGTCGAGCACAAGCCCATTGGCGGTGAACCGCAGCACCGCCGGCAGGTTGTGCTCCACCTGCACCGCACCGCCGCCGATCGGCTCCTGCAGGGCCTCCAGACTGCGCTGGCAGGGGGGCAGGCTGCCGTCGCCCGGCGGGCCCCAGCCCGTGCCATCGGGGCCGGCCCGCAGGCTGAGGCCGCAGGGTTGGCCCCGCTGTTGCGCCTCCGCCCGGGCCCGCTGGATGCCCTGATCCAGCCGCCGCAGGGCCGCCTCCAGCCGTTGGCGGGCCAGCGATTCGTGGCCCCCACCCACACACAGCGCCGCCAGCACGCCCAACACCGTGATGGCCACCAACAGCTCCGGCAGGGAGAAGCCCGCCGCGGCATTGCCCCGGTGCCGCCCCATCAATCCAGCCCCTCCACCTGGCTATCGGTGAGGGCCCCTGCGGATGCGCACAGCCCCAGGCCCGCCGCCGTGTACCAGCGGCGCCGTGGAGCTGGGTGATCCCCCCACTCCACCAGCAGCGCCGCACCGTCAGCCGAGGCCTGCAGCTGCCGCTGCAACGCCGGAGCCGGCGGCAGGGTGGCGGCCTCCGCCAGCAACCGTGCGGCACTGACGCAACCGGGCTGGCTGCCATCCGCCCCGAGCTGCAGGCGCCAGTGCTGCTGCAACAGCAAGCGATCGCGCTCGATCCCCTCCCGCTGCTGCAGGCGCTGCTGTTGCAGGGCACTGCTCGCGGCAGCCTCCCCCCAGAGCTGCAGCGAGCCCAGCGCCGCCGCCATGAACACCGCCCCCGCCACCAACAGCTCAAGCACCGTTCAGCCCCCCAGCTGCTGAAGGCCTCCGGCCCCCATCCGGAAGCCCCGTTGCAGGCCACCGCCCCCCTGCTGCACCCACAACTCCGGTGCGGAGAGGAGGGGATCCCACCGAATCAGCTCCACCGGGGAGCCATCCACGCTCCAACGGCGCAGGGGCTCGAGCGCCAGGCCCGCGGGGCAGGCCGGCGGCAACGCCTCAGGCCGCCATTCGCTTGATGGCAGCCCATACAGACAGCCATAGGGGCCCTGCAACTGGCCCAGCAGCTGCTGGGCGGCCGAGGCCAGCTGGTCCTCCGCCCGCAGGCGCCGCTGCTCAAGCGCCTGCACCTGGCGCCCCTGCAGCACCATCCCCTGCAGCGACAGGCTGCTGAGCAGCAGCACCAGGCTGCCGGCCATGGCCAACGGCAACATCGACATCTGTCCAAACACGCACCCCCAGGGTTCCCCCGACAGGTGCGCATGGACCCACCGCTACCAAACTGCACCCCATCAGGAGCTCACCCGTCGAAGCCAATCCAGCAGTCCGTGAAATCACGGATGCGCCGCCTCCATCCCAGGGGGAATCATCAAGAAACGGCCACGGTGCCGTCGCTAGCGTGATGAGCCAACCCCCTGTCCTCGATCGTCAAGCAGCGGCCACGCTTGTGGCAGGAAGCCTTCTTCTCGCGATCTCATTGATCAGCAACTATGGCGATGCAGACCTCCTCCACTGCAGCACCCTCCCACTGGCAGAGCAGGTCGGAGTATCTCTCCACGCTGCCGCTCTGGCGGCGCTGGTTGGCGATGCTCAACTGGCGACCCGTCTACGAGATCGAGAAAGAAACCGAGCGGCTGAGGAACGGCAACGCAAGGCTCGACGCCATCTGGCGGTTATCCGATTCCAACTTGCCGACACCCCCAGAAGCCGACTCCAACTGAACGAAACCCTGGCGTTGTTGCTGGAAGACCTGAATCGCTGAACCGCACTCCGCCTCAGCCCTGAATCAAGCCGCCGCCCAGGAGCGTGTCGCCGGCGTAAAACACCGCCGCCTGGCCGGGGGTGATCGAAAACTGCTCCTCGGCGAACTGCAGCCGGCAGCGGTGCGGGCGTTGCGCCGCCGCATCCACCTCGGTGGCGAGCAGGGGGGTGAGCAGCGCCGCCACCGGGGCACTGCGGTAACGCACCTGCACCTCCACCGGCAGCGGCGCCTCGGGGGGCTCCACCGACACCCAGTTCACCGCCCCCACCACCGCATCGGGGCGGGCCGCTTCGCTGCGGGGCGCCACCACCACCCGGTTGAGGGCCGCATCGAGTTTCACCACATGCAGTGGTTCACGCCAGGCCACGCCGAGCCCCTTGCGCTGGCCGATGGTGAAGTGCTCGATGCCGTCGTGCTCCCCCAACACCTGGCCATCGCTGAGCACGATCTCCCCTTGGCGCGGCGGCAGGTAGGCATCGAGGAAGGCCTTCATCGACCCGTGGTGATCCGCCAGGCACAGGTCCTGGCTTTCCGGCTTCTCGGCGGTGCGCAGGCCATGGCGGGCCGCCTCGGCGCGGGTGTCGGCCTTGGTGAGCTCCCCCAGGGGAAACACCAGGCGCCCCAGGGATTCCTGCGGCAGGTCGTAGAGGAAATAGCTCTGGTCTTTGTGGCGGTCGAGGCCCCGCAGCAGCTGGTGGCGGCCGTTGGCGCTGCGCTCGCCGTGCAGCACCCGGGCGTAATGGCCGGTGGCGATGCGGCCGATGCCGCGCTCCAGCTCAGCCCAGGCGAGCATCGGGCCGAACTTCACCTCCCGGTTGCAGCGGGAGCAGGGCAGCGGCGTGACGCCGGAGCCGTAGCCCTCCACCAAAAAATCAACGATCTGGGCCTTGAAGTGCTCGCGGAAATCCACCACGTGGTGGGGCACCCCCAGCTGCTCGCAAATGCCGGCGGCATCCACCAGCCCCTCGGCGCAGCAGGCCCCTTTGCCACTCATCAACCAGAGGGTGAGGCCCTCCACCTGCCAACCCGCCTCCACCAGCAGGGCCGCCGTGAGCGAGCTGTCCACCCCGCCCGAGAGGCCCACCGCCACCCGGTGTTCACCGGGCCAGCTGGCCAGGCGCTCCAGGGCCATGGCCCCCGCCGGGGTGGCCGCCACCGAGGGATCGGCCGCAGCAGGAATCGCAGTGAAACGGGCCAAACGGGGCGAGGACTCCGGCCCTGCGGCCAGATCTGAAGCTTGTTTCCATCATGGAACCGTGAGCGCCACCCCTGTTTTGCCCGCCCCCGCCTGGCCCGCCCGTGACGGCGCCAACCTGCTGGTGAGCGCCGCCCAGATGGGCGCGCTGGAGGCGCAGCTGTTCGCCAGCGGGCTGCCGGTGGAAGCGCTGATGGAAAAGGCAGCCCTGGCCGTGGTGCGGCGGCTGCAACAACCCGATTGGTGGCCGCAGCTGCAAGAGCGGGGGGCCCTGGTGTTGGTGGGGCCCGGCCACAACGGCGGCGATGGCCTGGTGGTGGCCCGCGAGCTGCACCTGGCGGGGGTGGCGGTGCGCACCTGGAGCCCGTTTGAGCGCCACAAGCCGCTCACCGCCGCCCACCGCCGCCATGCCCAGTGGCTCGGCATCCCGGAGCTCAACACCCCGCCCGACCCCGCCGATGGCGCCATCTGGATCGATGCCCTCTTCGGCATCGGCCAGAGCCGCGCCCCCGGCGAGCCGCTGGAAACCCTTCTGGAGCAACGCCAGCAGCACCAGCCCGGCCTGCTGATCGCCATCGATGGCCCCACCGGCCTCTGCGCCGACAGCGGCCAGCCCCTGGGCCGCTGCGCCGCCAGCGCCGGCCTCACCCTGGCCATCGGGCTGATCAAGCACGGCTGGCTGCAGGATCCGGCCCTGCGTTGGCTGGGCCAGCTGGAGCGGCTGGAGCTGGGGTTGCCCAAGGCGCTGCTGCAAACCCTGCCGGCTTCGCAACCACTGGCCCTGCACCCGGCCGACCTGGCCACGGCCCCCTGGCCCCGGCTCAACCCGGCAGCGTCGAAATACCAACGGGGCCGGCTGCTGGTGATCGCCGGCAGCGGCGCCTACCGCGGAGCGGCAGCCCTGGCCCTGCAGGGGGCCAGCGCCAGCGGCTGCGGCAGCCTGCGGGCCGCCGTGCCCGAAGCGGTGGCGCAGCGGCTCTGGAGCCTGCAGCCGCAGGTGGTGATCAGCGCCGCCCTGGCGGACAACGGCAGCGGCGGCCTGGCCCTGGCGGCCCTGCCGGAGGACGCCCTGGAGCGTCTGGATGCGGTGGTGCTGGGGCCAGGCCTCGGGGATGCCGCCGACGGCCCCGCCGACCGGGCCACCTGGCAGCGGCTGCAGGCCTTCACGGGGCTGCTGCTGCTGGATGCCGATGGGCTCAACCGGCTGGCGCCGCAGCACCCGCTGGCCTGGCTGCGGGAGCGGGGCGGCCCCACCTGGCTGACCCCGCACCACGGGGAATTCAGCCGGCTGTTTCCGCAATGGGCGGAGCTGCCGCCCCTGGAGGCGGCACTGCACGGCGCTGAGCAGAGCAGCGGCCAGCACCCCTGCGGCCTGCTGCTCAAGGGGGCCCGCAGCGTGGTGGCCGCCGGTGATGGCCGCCGCTGGCAACTCAGCCAGGCCTGCGCCGCGGCGGCACGCACCGGCCTGGGGGATGTGCTGGCGGGGTATGCCGGCGGGTTGGCGGCACGGGGCCTGGCGGCCAACGGCAACGCTGACGCCAGCCTGCTGGCCCTGGCGGCCCTGGCCCATGCGTGCGCCGGCAG
>JBEBCX010000136.1:0-5022 GCA_041157425.1 Cyanobacteriota bacterium
GGCCGCCCCGCCAGGGTCTTCACACCCGTCAACAAACCCGTCGGCTCAGGCGCCGGCCACCGGGAAAAACACGGTGAGGGCATTGCCGGAGCGCTCCGCGAGGCGGCCGCCAAGGCTGTGGAACAGGCGCTGGGTGGCCTGGCGGCTGAGCTGCAGGCTGCCGGTGCCGGGGTTCCAGCTCAGCACCGGCCCCACCCGCTCGGCGCCGCCGCCGGGCTCCTCCGCCCCCAGGGCCTCGGCGCTGGCACTCAGCCGCAGCTTGAGGCGGGCGCCGGCGGGCCGCAGGCTGAGGGCCACCACCGCCCCGGCGGGCAGGCCACGGCTGAAGCGATCCACCAACCCCCCCAGCACGGTCTCCAGGCGGGCCGGATCGCTGAGCACCGGCGGCAGATCTGCGGCGGCCCGCAGCTCCAGCCCCAGGCTGCGGCGCTGCAACTGCTGGCGCCACAGGGGCTCCAGCCGCACCAACAGCTGAGCCAGGTCGGTGCGGGCCAGGTGCTGATCCCCCGTTTCAGCGGGCTGGCGCTGCAGCTCCGCCGCCAGGAAGATCAAACCGAAGCGGTCGATCTGCTCGCTGCATTCCCCATCGATCTGCTGCAGGCGCTGGCGCACCAGATCGGGCAGATCGCTGCGGCGCAGCAGCGAGCGGATCAGGGTGCGGATGGTGGCCAGGGGCGTGCGCACCTCGTGGGTGAGGGCCTCCAGGAGCGCCAGCTCACTGCTGGGGGCCGCCGCGCCGCTGCGGCCATCGCCTGCGGCCCGGTGCACCAGGGGCTGCAGGGTGAGGCTGGGGGCCATGGCCGCCAGCCGTTCCGCCAGCCGCGGCCAGAACTGCGGCACCCGTTGGGGGTCGTTCTGCAACGGGCCGAGGGCCTGAATCGCCTGGCGCAGCCGTTGGGCCTGGGCGGGGTCGGTGCGCTGCAGGCGCTCATCCAGCCGGGTCAACGCCGCCGAGAGCGCCGCCGGCTCGAACTGCACCACCAGCCGCCGGGCGCGGTCGTCACCCACCAGGGCCATGGCCACCTGCAGCCGCGGCGTGATCAACACCAGCAGTGGATCGGTGCCGTCGTCCTCCTCCAGCGGCAGGCGCTCAAACCCCCCGCCCGCGGCAGCGGCAGCCGCGGCCACGCCGGTGGCCGGCAGCAGCGGCGCACTGGCCTGCAGCAGATCACCGAGCTCGGAGGGGGCCCACACCCAGCCCTGCAGCTGCTGCAGCAGGGCCGGTTCGTAGAGGGCCGGCAGGGGGGCCGCCAGCCACACGCCCGGCTGGGGGCCCAGGGGCATCAGAAAATCGTCCTGCAGGGTGGCGAGCGCCGCCCACCACTGCCGCCGCACGCTGTCTTCATCGCCGCGGCCGGGGCCCTCGCCGCGGGCCAGGTCGCGGCGCAGGGCCGCCAGGCATCCGGCGCGGGGGGAGGCCGGATCCGCCATCACCAACGCCCCGTGGCGGCGCTGCCGCGCCGGGCCACCGACGCGCACAGCCCAAGGGCGATGAAGTTCACGAGCATGGCGGAGCGGCCATAGCTCAGCCAGGGCAGGGGGATGCCGGTGATCGGGCCGAGGCCGATGGTCATGTTGATGTTCACCACCACCTGGAACATCACCATCGCCCCGATGCCCACCACCACCAGCGATTCCACATCGCTGCGGGCCTTGCCGGCGATCTGCAGCAGCCGCCAGATCCACACGACAAAGCCCACCACCACCAGGGTGGCGCCGAGGAAGCCCGTTTCCTCCCCCAGGGCACTGAAGATGAAATCGGTGTGCTGCTCCGGGATGAAGCGCAGCAGGGTGAGGTGCCCCTGCATCAGGCCGGTGCCAAACCAGCCCCCGGAGCCGATGCCCACCGTGCTCTGCAGCAGGTGGTAGCCGCCGCCGAGGGGATCTTTGTTGGGGTCGAGGAAGAGGGTGAGGCGGTCGCGCTGGTGGGGCTGCAGGAAGTTGTTCCAGAGGAAGGGGGTGGCCAGGGAGAACACCGCCTCGATCGCCACCACCGCCAGGGGGGCCAGCCGTTTCCAGGGCAGGCTCTTCCAGGCCAGGTAGGCCATGGCTGGGATCCAGCCGATCAACAGCCACGGGAACACGCCGGCCACGATCGCGCTGATCACCGGTGAGATGAACAGCAGCACCCAGGCGCCGGGCATGCCCGACCAGAACATCATCACCAGCAGCACGGCGCCGAACACCAGCGAGCTGCCGAGGTCGGGCTGCACCAGCACCAGCAACCAGGGCAACCCAATGATCGCCACCGGCCGGAGCAGGTCCACGGGACGCTCCACGGGATGGCGCCCCAGCACCCTGGCCAGCAGCAGGATCGCCCCCACCTTGGCGAACTCGGAGGGCTGCACGTGGAAGCCGGCGATGTTGATCCAGCTCTGGGCCCCCAGGGCGCTCACCCCGACCACCCGCACGGCGATCAGGCTGGCCACCATCGCCCCGTAGATCACCCAGGGCCAGCGGGTGATGCTCTCCACGGGGACGCGGGCCAGCAGCAGGGCAATGGCCATGCCCACCGCGGCGGTGATCCAGTGCTGGTACCAATCGGCGTAGCCGGCCTGGCGCTGGGTGCTGGCGATCAGGATGCCCGCCACGAAGATCATCCCCAGGGGGATCCACCACAGCAGCTTGTCGACGCCGTCGAACCAGCGGCGCCGGCGGCTGCGGCCGGCGGCGAAGAAACGGCCGCGGCGGGGGCCAAACAGCGGCAGCCCCAGCAGGGTCATGGCCCCGTCGCCACGGGCAGGCGCTGGGCCAGGTCGCGGAAGGCGGCCGCCGTGGCGGAGTCGGGCGCACTGAGCACCGCGGGCCGGCCGGCATCGCCGCCCTGCACCACCGCCAGCTCCATGGGCAACTGGGCCAGCAGCGGCACGTCGCTTTCGCTGGCGAGCTGGCTGCCGCCGCCGCGGCCAAACAGCTCGTAGCGCTTGTCGGGGGCGTCGGGCGGGATGAAGGCGCTCATGTTTTCCACCACCCCCAGCACCGGAACCCCCAGCTGCTGGAACATCGCCAGGCCCCGGCGCGCATCCTGCAGCGACACCATCTGCGGGGTGGTGACGATGATCACGCCCGCCATCGGCACCGCCTGGGCCAGGCTGAGCTGGGCATCGCCGGTGCCGGGCGGCAGGTCGACCACCAGCACATCGCGCTCACCCCACTCCACCTGATAGAGGAACTGGCGAATGATGCCGTTGAGCATCGGCCCCCGCCAGATCACCGGTTGGTGGGCATCGATCAGCAGCCCCATCGACACCATGGCGATGCCGCAGCTCTCGATCGGCGTGAGCACCTGCTCATTGCCGCTGCCCCGCACCTGGGGCGTCTGATCCGCCACCCCGAGCATGGTGGGGGCGTTGGGGCCGTAGATGTCGGCATCGAGCAGGCCCACCCGCAGGCCGCTGGCCGCCAGGGCGCAGGCCAGGTTCACCGCCACGGTGCTCTTGCCCACCCCACCCTTGCCGCTGCTCACGGCGATCACCTGCTTCACACCCGGGATCGACTGGCGCTCCGGGCCGCCGCCGCCGTGGCCGGCCGCACCGATCGGCGCCCCCTGCTGGGGGGCCGGGGCGGGGGGTGGGGCAATCTCGATCTGCACGTCGTCGATGCCGCCGAGCTGCAGCAGGGCGCCGCGGGCATCGGCGGCGATGCGCTCTCGCTGGGCATTGGCGTAGCCCGGCAGGGCCAGGCGGAACACCACACGGTTGTTCTGCACCCGCACCTGCTGGATCCACTGCAGCTCCAGCAGGCTGCGGCCGCTGCCCGCATCCCGGAGCGGCTCAAGGGCCGCGAGGGCCTCGTGGAGGGCCTGATCTGCGCTGGCCATCGGGGCGTGCGGCGGTGGCTGGATCCTAAAAGCGTCCTCCCGAGGCGCTGGGGGCGCCGGCCGCGCCAGCGCCGGGATCACGAACTCTCTCGGCCCCTTGTGCCGAAGCGGCTCGGGCTGAAAAGGTGAGGGGGTCGCCATTGCCCCTGCGGGCTGAACCGCCGATGTTGAAGGGCCTGCTCTCCCGGACCCAAGCCAAGCTCAGGGGCACCACCCCAGGGGCCAACGGCGCCGCCCCAGCCCTGGAAGCCCCCCCGGCCGATTCGCGGCAGCGGGCCAAAGCCCTGCTGATGGGCCTGCAGGATTCGATCTGCGCCGGCCTGGAGCAACTCGACGGCCAGGCCCGCTTTGCCGAGGAAAGCTGGGAGCGGCCGGAGGGGGGCGGCGGGCGCTCCCGGGTGATGCAGGGCGGCCGCGTCTTCGAGCAGGGCGGGGTGAATTTCTCGGAGGTGGAGGGCTCGGAACTGCCCCCCTCGATCCTCAGCCAGCGCCCGGAGGCCAAGGGCCACCGCTGGTTTGCCACCGGCACCTCGATGGTGCTGCACCCCCGCAACCCCTACATCCCCACCGTTCACCTCAACTACCGCTACTTCGAAGCGGGGCCGGTGTGGTGGTTCGGCGGCGGCGCCGACCTCACCCCCTACTACCCCTTCCTGGAGGACGCCCAGCACTTCCACCGCACCCTCAAGGGGGCCTGCGACAGCGTGAACCCCGCCCTCTACACGGTGTTCAAGCCCTGGTGCGACGAGTACTTCTTCCTCAAGCACCGCGGTGAAACCCGCGGCGTGGGCGGCATCTTCTACGACTACCAAGATCCCCGCGGCGTGCCGTACAAGGGCCAAGACCCCAACGGCCCCGCCGCCGCCGCCGGGGCGCAGGTGGGCCCGCAGCCCCAGAGCTGGGAGCAGCTGTTTGCGTTGGCGAGCGCCTGCGGCAACGCCTTCCTGCCCAGCTATGTGCCGATCGCCGAGAAGCGCCAACACACCCCCTATGGCGATCGCGAGCGCCAGTTCCAGCTCTACCGCCGCGGCCGGTACGTGGAGTTCAACCTGGTGTTCGACCGCGGCACCATTTTTGGTCTCCAGACCAACGGCCGCACCGAATCGATCCTGATGTCGCTGCCGCCGCTGGTGCGCTGGGAATACGGCTACAAACCCGCCGAGGGCAGCCGCGAAGCCCTGCTCACCGATCTGTTCACCCGC
>JBEBCX010000137.1:0-5000 GCA_041157425.1 Cyanobacteriota bacterium
TGGGGCAGAACGGCACAGCGGTTCACCCCTTTCGATCACTGGTTTCGCTCAGCGGTTTCGATCGCTGCCCACCAGCCGGGCGATGCGCTGCTCGAGTTCGGGCGCCGGCAGACCGGTGACCACGAACACCTCCTGGGCGCTGCTGCCCCGCCGGGCCACCAGCTTCCAGCCGCCGCTGATGGGTGTGGACACCCGCAGCCGCAGCTCCGGCGCACGGCCCCGCACCCGGGCGATCACCGCCGGGGTGATCGTGTCGATCGCCGGATCCTGCACCAGGCGCTTCAGCAGCGGGATCAGCCCCTCCAGGTAGGTGCTGTGGGTGATCACCAGCCGGCCCATGGCGGCGGAGAGCGCGCGGGGTCGTCAACCCTAAGGAAGCCTGCTAGACCATTGCTCCGACGGCCGTGCCCATGTCCGCTGCTCAGGAGACCGCCCGCGATCCCCAGCTGCTGGATCGCCTGCGCCATGCCCTCGGCCCTGAAGCCCAGCTGGTGAGCGTGCGGCAGACCGACGCCCAGCGGCTGCGGGGTGTGGCGGTGTGCTCCGGGCGCATTCTCAGTTTCGTGCTGGAGGCCGAGCAGAACCGGCTGCGCACCCAGCCCCTGTTTGAGCTGCTGCAGCACCGCCGCCCCTGAGCCGTGGCGCTGAGCGCCAACACCCGCCTGATCAGCAGCGCTCCAGCGGGGCCATGGTGAGCCCCTCCGCCCCCAGCTGCTGGTGGTAGAGCTCCGCCTGCTCCAGCGGGCCACTCCACACCACCGCCGAGCCCTGGCCATCGATCTGGTGGGCCAGCTCCCAGGCGCGATCGGGGGTCATGCCGGGCAGATGCCGCACCAGCACCTCCACCACGTGTTGGAAGGTGTTGTGGTCGTCGTCGAGCACGATCACCCGTCCATTCGGGTACGGCACCTGCAGCCGTTGGCGATCGAGCAGCGTTTGACCCGACGATCCCATCCGGTGACAAGCCCTGAAGCGATCCCCAGTCTGCCGCCCGGCGCTGGTTAAAGTGCCGCCATCACGTTTGCAACGCCATGCTGATCACCGTGGGTTGGGCCGCCCTGTGCGCCACCTTCACCTTCTCGATCGCCATGGTGGTGTGGGGCCGCAACGGCGACGGTTCCATCAATTTCTGAGGCGACCGCGGGGCCCCGCTGGCACCCCCTGACCCGTGAACGCATCCGCCCTCGACCTCCCCTTTGGACTGGGGTTGAACAACGTCCTGGCGATCGTCGCCGCCGCCCTGCTGGTGTTTGTGAGCGGCGGTGTGATCTACCTCTCCACCATCGAGTGGCGTGACCGCCGCCGCCGCCAGCAGCCTGTTCCCGCCTCCGGCCGCGGCCGCCGGTGAGCGATCCGGCGGCGTGGATCGCCCCCTGGGCCTGGCGCAGCGCCGGCCAATGCCTGATTCCGCCGCGTCCTGATCCCCATGGGCCCGGTGGGTCGCCCCCGGAGCCATGGACTCCCGAGCGGCAGCACCAGCTGGAGGCGGCCCTGGAGCACGACCCCTCCAGCCAGCAGGCCTGGCACCTGGCCTGTTCGCTGCTGCACCAGCCGCCCCATGGCGCCCTGCGGCAGCTCGCCGATCAACACCGCCAGGCGTTGGTGGGCGAGCCGGTGACCTACGTGGTCAACCGCAACCTCAATTTCACCAACCATTGCCTGCAGCACTGCAGTTTCTGCGCCTTCCGCCGCGATGCCGGCCAGGCGGGGGCCTTCTGGCACAGCTTTGACACCCTGCAGGCCCGCGCCCAGCAGGCGGCCCAGGCCGGCGCCACCGAGCTCTGCATCCAGGGCGGCCTCAACCCGGAGGCGCGGCTGCAGGGCTCCAGCCTGCGCTACTACCAGGCGCTGCTGGGGGCCCTGCGGCAGGCGGCCCCGGGCTTGCATCTGCATGCCTTCTCCCCCCAGGAGCTGCTGTTCATCGCCGAGCAGGACCAGCTCCCCCTGCAGCAGGTGCTGGAGGGGCTGCAGCAGGAGGGCCTGGGCTCCGTGCCCGGCACCGCCGCGGAGGTGCTCAGCGAGGCGGTGCGCCGGCAGCTCTGTCCGGAGAAGCTCAGCGCTCGCCAGTGGTGTGCGGTGATCCTGCAGGTGCACGCCAGTGGCCTGGCCAGCACCTCCACCCTGATGGCCGGCCACCTGGAGACCCCAGCCCACCGCGCCGCCCATCTGCTCACCCTGGTGGCCCTGCAGCAAACCGCCTGGCAGCATCAGCGCAGCGGATTCAGCGAGTTCGTGTTGCTGCCCTTCATCGGTGCACAGGCCCCGGCGGCCCTGCGCCAGCGGGTGGGGCGCGACCAGCCCGACCGGGAGGCCATGCTGGCCCTCACCGCCCAGGCCCGGTTGCTGTTGGGCCGTTGGCTGGTCAATCACCAGCCCAGTTGGGTGAAGCTCACCCTGGCCGGTGCCACCGAAGCCCTGCGTTGGGGCTGCAACGACCTGGGCGGCACCCTGATGGAGGAGACGATCACCAGCATGGCCGGCGCCCAGGGCGGCAGCCAGCAGACCCCCGCCGCCCTGGAGGCGGCGGCCCGCAGCCTGGGCCGGCCCGTGCGCCAGCGCACCACCCTGTACGGGCTGGTGGGGGAACCGGCATGCGCCTGACTGCTGCACGCCTGGCTGCTGCACGCCTGATGGAGCGCACCGGGTTCTTGCGGTCGCGCGCCGAGCCCCTGCGCACCACCCTGATCGCGGCTGGCCTGCTGCTGGCCCTGCCGGCGCTGCTGCTGGGGCTGTTCCCGCGGCGGCTGGCCACGGGCCTGGATCGCCTGCAGGCCGATGCGGCCCTGCTGCAGAGCTTTTCCGCCCGCCCCGGCGATCCCCCGCCCCCCCTGTGGCTGGAGCGGCTCGGCCCCCAACGGGCCCAGGAGCTCTGGAGCCGTCAGCGGCGCCTCTGGTGGCAGTTCTGGGGCCCCCACGGCGATGCCGGCAGCTACCTGGTGATCCCGGCCATCGCCGGCCAGCCCGCCCCCGCTGGCGCCCTGCCGGTGGACGACCTTTGGGTGGTGGCCCCCAGTCCGCTGGCCCGTCAGCTGCTGGCCCAGCAGCTCGGCCTGCAGCGACGCCCCTCCCGCGGCCTCGACCAGCGCTGCACCGCCCTGTTGCTGCAGGGCACCGCGGTGCATTGGAACGGCATTGCCCTCGCCCAGCTGCTCGGCCCCCTGGCCCCCCTCTCCGCCCTGGTGCAGCAAGGCTGCCTGCGGCTGAGCAGCGAGGGCGGCAGCCTGGTGTGGAGCGGTGAAGCCGATGCCACCAACGGCACGCTCACCGATGCCCCCGGCTGGCTCGCCCCCCCGGGGCGCTTGCCCCGGTCGCCCCAGCCGCTGCTGAGCCTGCAGGGCAGCCGCCTCGACTGGCTGCTGCGGGGCCTCGGCAGCAGCGCCCTGCTGCGCAGCACCCTGGCGGAGCGCTACGGCCTGGGGCCTGAGCAATGGCGGCGGCTGAAGCAAGCCCCCTTCAGCCTGGAGCTGCGCCAGGAGGCTGCGGGCCCCTTCCGGGCCGGGGTGTTGCTGCTGGTCGACCTGCCCCCCGACCGTATCTTCTGGGACCGTTGGCTTACGGAGTTGAGCCGCAGCCTTGAGCGCCACGGCCTGGAGCGGCGCCAGCCCCTGCCGCGGCTCACCACCTGGAGCCGCCCCGACGGCACCGTGGTGGGCGGCTGGCGCTGGCTGGCCACCCGCCGGCTGCTGTGGTTCCTCGGCCCGGTGCCCGCCAGGGCGCCGGCCAGCCTTGCCCTGGGGGAGGTGGATTGGCGCCTGCAGCTGGAGCCCCAGGCCCTCGCCAGCACCGGCCTGTTGCCCGAGCCCCTGCCCCTGGTGGTGCGCCGCGCCCGCAGCCTGCAACTGCAGGGCCGGGTGGAGCAGCGGGGAGCCGGTGCCGGCAGCCAGAGCAGCCTCAGCGGCCGGCTTGACCTGCCCTAGGGGGTGGTTGTGCTGCTGGTGGTGCTGGTCGTGGTGGTCGTGGTGGTCGCCTCGGCCGCCCGTTCCCGCCGCCGCCGTTCCGCCGCCACGGTTTCCTCCATCAACTCCACCGCCTGGCTCATCTTTTCGATGTTGGTGGCGTAGAGGCTGAGGTCCTTGTCCACGCGGTCTTTGATCAAACCCATGGCCTCGCCGATCTCCCGGGCGGCGCTGCGCAGGGCCTGGGGCTCCAGCGCTTCGGCCCCCTGGGCCCGTTGCAGCAGGCTGAGCAGCCCCACCGCCACCAGACGGGAGTAGTGGAAATCGGGGCGTTGCACCCCCTTGAGCAGCCCGGCGATCGGCGCCGGTGCTCCGCTGCCCTGGTTGGAAAGCCAGCCCTTCACCTCCTCGAGGCTGTGGTGGCCCACCTGGGTCACGGCTTCGGCGGCACGGCTGCGCAGCTGGGCGCCATCAAAGCCGGTGGCGCTGCACAGGGCTGCAAACAGGGGTTCCCGCTGCTGTTCAGGCCTGTATCCGTTGGAGAAGCTGTCGAACACCTGGGTGAGGCCCACCGCAAACAGGCCATCGGCCTGGAAGCCCCGCTGGTGGCTCAGCAGGTGCAGTTCCACCAGCAGCTCATCCACCAGCCGCCGGTAGAGCGGTGCGATCACGTGCGGGAAGGCGGTGTGAAAGGCCCGCTTGCTGTCGGCAACGGTGAGGCTGGCGCCCACGCTGGAGGTGACGAAGTGGGGCGACCCTAGCTCGCTGAGAACGCTCGGCCCGGCTCAAGCTCAGTAGGATCCGCCCAGCTGCGCCATCCCCCGTGACCATGATCCCGATCGTGATTGAGGAGTCGGGGCGGGGCGAGCGCGCGTTCGACATTTATTCCCGCCTGCTGCGGGAGCGGATCATCTTCCTGGGCGAGCCCGTCACGGCGGAGTCGGCCAACCGGATCGTGGCCCAGCTGCTCTTCCTGGAAGCGGAAGACCCCGAGAAGGACATCTACCTCTACATCAACTCCCCCGGCGGTTCGGTGTACGACGGCCTCGGCATCTTCGACACCATGCAGCACATCAAGCCCGATGTGCACACGGTGTGTGTGGG
>JBEBCX010000138.1:0-4947 GCA_041157425.1 Cyanobacteriota bacterium
GCTCGGCCGGCAGCACCTTCAGGTTGAGGGTGTAGGGCACATCGGCGAACGGTGAGCCCCGCAGGGTGGCGAACAGGGCGAACAGGATGGGCATCTGCACCAGCAGGGGCAGACAGCCGGAGAGAGGGCTGCCGAACTCCTGCATCAGCTTGCCCAGCTCCTCCTGCTGCTTCTGGGGGTTGCTGGCGTACTTGGCCTTGATTTCGGCCTGACGCTTCTGCATCACCGGCTGGGCGATGCGCATGCGGCGGGCATTGCGAATGGAGCCGGCGCTCAGCGGGAACAGGGCCAGGCGGATCACCACCGTGAGGGCAATGATCGCCAGGCCGTAGCTCGGCACCAATCCGTAGAAGAAATCGAGGATCGGCAGCAGCAGGTTGTCGGAGATGTAGCCGATCACGTCGGGCGTTGTCCGGAGGGAAGGGTCGGGTGTGGAGCCAGTGTGTCAGGCGGGTGGCTCAGGCGGCCGCGTTGTCACCGAAGCCGCTCTTGGGGGCCCCCTTGGCGGCGGGGCTGGCGGCCATGCGCTGCTGGATGAAGGCTTCAGCCTCCTTGTAGCGGGGCACGGCCCGCATCTCGAGCTTCATGCCGTCGTTGAGCACCAGCACCATGTCGCCCCAGAAGCCGAAGCCGCGGGCCACGGAGCGCACCTCACGGATCTGGCTGTACACCACCTGGGTGCGGTCGCGGCCCAGCCAGCCGCCGCTCACTTCCACCCGCCGGCTGGTGATGCGGAACCGCAGCCACAGGGCCCGCACCAGGGCGCCCACGGCGAAGGGGATGCCGATCAGGCTGAGGCCAAACAGCAGGTTGAGGATCAGGTCGCCCTTGGCGGGACCGCCCTCGTAGAAGACATCCTCATTGATGCTGGCGCCAGGGGCCACCGGTGGGGTCTGTGCGGCTGCGCTCATGGCTGAAGCCCTGCCTGGGCGAGGAGTGAGGAACATTCTCCCAGCAGGGCCGCGGGGTCGGCGGTTTCGCTGCCGGGTTTCAGGGAAATCAGCAGCCATTGCCCGTCCTCGGACGGCCGCTGGCGCAGCAGGCCGCTCACGTGGCCATGCAGCAGGCGGCGCAGGCGGTTGCGTTGCACGGCCCGCTTGCTCACCTTGCTGCTGATCACCACGGCCACCCGGTGGCTGCCGGGGCTGTGGTCGCGGCGGTCGGGCTTGAGCAGCGTCGGCTCCGCCGCCAGGCAGCGCACGGTCATCCAGGTGCCGTGCAGCCGCACCCCCCGTTGGTAGAGGCGGTCAAACACAAAACGCCCCCGCAGCCTTTGGTCCCGGGGTAGCACCATGGGGGATGGCGGTCGGGAGTGGGCTGGGGGGCGTTGGAGCTGGGCCGGAGGCTCAGGCCTGGGTTCGGATCAGACCGCCAGGCGGGCGCGGCCGCGCTTGCGGCGGGTGCGGATCACGCGGCGGCCGGTGTGGCTGCGCATGCGCACCCGGAAACCGGAGACGCGCTTGCGCTTGCGGCTGGTTCCTTCGAGGGTGCGTTTGGTCATGGCCTGATCTCGGCTGCGGCGTCATGGGCGATCCACCACCCTATCAGCCGGGTCGTGGGCACCCCGTTCACTCGTTGGGGGAGATCTCGATCACCCAGCTGCCCAGATAGCCGGAAATGGGCACATCCCCCGGGGCCTGGGCCAGGGCGTTGAACTGATACATCCCCGGGTTGTAGGGGTTGGTGAGCTGGATGCGCACGCCGATCGAGCGGCCCACCGGCACCGGTTGGTTCGGGAAGATCTCGATGGCGCTGTTGTCCTTGGCCACTTCCACCACCGATGGGATCACCTCCTGGCAATCCGTTTTGCGGGTGATCCCGCCGCGCAGCATGTAGCAGAGCTGGATGCGCTTGGGGTCCAGGACGGCGTCAAAGTCCTTGGGCACCGAGATCGCCAGCTTCAGCATGGAGGTCTTGCGGTCCTTCGGCCCCAGCACCAGGTAGTAGTCGGAGCGGTTGGTGGCCTTCCCGGAGGAGATGTGATACCAGAGCTTGCGGAAATCCTTGTCGGTGTCCCAGCGGAATTCAAAACCGCTGCTGTTGCCCACATCGGCGCGGGCCACCGGGGGCAGGGTCGTCAGGCCGGCTAGGCCGGAGAGGGCGCTGAGGCCCAGGCCCAGGGCGGCCCCCAGGGGGCTGGGGCGGACGGCACGGTGCATCGGTTTGGGGGAAAGGGGCACGGGGCGGCGCCGATCAGTAGGTGGCATCCACTTGGATCAACCAACTGCCGAGGTACCCGCTCACAGGGATGTCTCCGGGGGCCTGGGCCATGGCGTTCACCTGGAACATCCCGGCTTGGCGCGGGTTGAAAATCATCATGTAGACGCCGATGGTCTTGCCGACGGGCACCGGTGTGTCAGGGAACACCTCGATGGTTTTGCCGTTGGCGGTCAGCTCCACGGTGGCGGGGATGTCTTTGTCGCAGCGGGTCTTCTTGGTGAAGCTGCCGGCGGCCATCGTGCAGAGCTTGACGTTCTTCGGATCGATGGTGCTCTCGAAATTGTTGGGGAAGCTCAGGGCCAACTTCAGGATCGCGGTCTTGCGGTCCTTCGGTTTGAGCACGAAGTAATACTCACTGCGCTGCAGCCGCACCGTGCTGGTGGTGAAGTAGTAGAGCTTGCGGTAATCCCGGCTGGGGTCCCAGCGGAATTCCATGATGCTGGGGGTGCCCTGGGCCCGGGCCGCGGGCAGCCCGGTGCTGCCGGAGGGGCCCAGCAGCGAAGCCGCGCCCGCCAGGCAGGTGGCGGCGGCTCCGAGGGCCGTTCCGACGGCCGCGTTGCGAAGGAGGGACATGGTCTGTGTGTGGGAGGGGGGCCGTGGCCCCGCGGAAATTCTCGTGCGGCCTGGGCCCACCACCCCGGCCGGTGGTCGGCGGGTCAGCTGGCAGGGGTGCCGGGTCCGCCCTCAGGCGCCGGGCTCCGCCAGGTCGGGCCGCAGCCGCATCGCCTCGCGCAGGTAGGCATGGCGGGGGGGCTGCTCCAGCCAGGCATGGGCCAGCAGACGGATGCAGCGGGGCAGGTCGCCGGCCACGGCCATCTGCTGGCAATCGAGCAGGGCCACGGCCCCCCAGCCGGGCCGCCGCCTGGCGATGGCCGCCGGGAAGCAGGCGTCGAGATCGGCGGTGACCGAAAAGGTCACCGACAGCAGCTGCTCGCCGCTGAGCTGGTTGCGCTCCGTCAGGGCATCCAGCAGTTCGTTGACCGCCGCCTCGATGGCCTCCGCCGTGTTGGCAGCGGCGGTGGTGGCCCCCCGCAGGGCCCGCAGCGGGCTGGCGCTGCTCACGGGCGGTGCAGCCACAGGGGTTGGCCGCTCCAGGCCAGCTCCAGCCGCAGGGCATCCCCCAGGCGGGCCAGGGCACTGCGGCCCGGAATCAGGCTGCCGAAGCCCTTCTTGGGTTTGCCGAACTCCAGTGGCCGCGTTTTGTCCGGGTCGAGACCCGCCAGCTCGCAGGCCAGCCGGCGGGCGCTGTCCTCATCCCCCAGGGCATCCACCAGGCCCAGCTCCAGGGCCTGGGCACCGCTGAACACCCGCCCGTCGGCGAAGCCGCGCACCGTGGCCTCGTCGAGGCCGCGGCCGGCGGCAACGGCCGCCACGAACTGGCCGTAGCTGGAGTCGATCAGCTCCTGCAGCAGGGTGCGCTCCGCGCCGGTGAGGGCCCGATCCGGCGAGAGGATGTCTTTGTAGAGGCCACTTTTCACCGTTTCAAACTGGATGCCGATGCGCTCCAGCAGGCGGGAGAGGTTGTTGCCCCGCAGGATCACCCCGATGGAGCCGGTGATGCTGCCCGCGTTGGCCACGATCTTCTCGGCGGCCACGCCCACGTACACCCCGCCGGAGGCGGAGATGTTGCCGAAGCTGGCCACCACGCGGCAGCCCTTGGCCCGCAGCCGGCCGATGGCCGCATGAATCTCCTGGCTGTCGCCCACCGTGCCGCCAGGGCTGTCGATCCGCAGCAGCAGGGCGGGGCATTGCCGCTGCTCCACCTCCCGCAGGGCCTTCACCACCCGGGTGCGGGTGCCGGCGGCGATGGGGCCTTCGATGGCGATGCGCGCCAGTTTGCGGCGGGACGTGCGGCGCCAGGGCCAGATCATTGCGGCGGTGTGCAGTGGCTGGATCTTAAAAAGGAGCCCGTGGGCGGCTGAAGCCGGTGATGCTGCGCTGGCTGTTGATGCTCCTGCCCTTCGCCCTCTGGGGCACCGCCATGGCGGCGATGAAGCCGCTGCTGGCCGGTGCCGGCCCCCTCACCCTGGCCTGGTTGCGGCTGCTGCCCGCCGGCGCGGTGGTGTTGCTGGCGGCCCGACTGGGGCGTGGCGGCCTGGCGGTGGACCGTCGGGATTGGGGCTGGCTGTTGCTGTTCACCCTGGTGGATGCCACCGCCTTTCAGGGCCTGCTGGCCCGGGGGCTGGGGGGCACCGGCGCCGGCCTGGGCTCGGTGCTGATCGATTCGCAGCCGCTGCTGGTGGCGCTCCTGGCCCGCAGCCTGTTCGGCGAGGCCATCAATCCGGTGGGCTGGCTGGGGCTGCTGCTCGGCTTGCTGGGGATCCTCTGCCTGGGGTTGCCGGCCCCGCTGCTGCGCCAGTGGTGGTTGATGGGCCCTGAGGCCCTGGGGGAGCGGGCCTGGAGCCACGGCGAGCTGTGGATGCTGGCGGCCGCCCTGGCCATGGCGGTGGGCACGGTGATCAGCCGTTACGCCTGCCGCCACAGCGATCCGGTGGCCGTCACCGGCTGGCACATGCTGTTCGGGGCCCTGCCGCTGCTGTTGGCGTCGCTGCTGGCGCCGCTGCTCAATGCCGCCGCCCCGCCGGCCTGGCCCCACTGGGATGCGGCCGCCTGGGGCCTGATGGCCTACGCCGCGCTGCTGGGCAGCGCCCTGGCCTATGGCCTGTTTTTCTGGTTCGCCAACCAGGGGGAGCTCACCAGCTTCACCGCCCTCACCTTCCTCACCCC
>JBEBCX010000139.1:0-4923 GCA_041157425.1 Cyanobacteriota bacterium
TAGCGGCCGATCACCCCATCGAACCAGCCGCAGCGGCGGCGGCGGCCGGTGGTGGTGCCGTACTCACCGCCGCGGTCGCAGAGGTGGTCGTTGAGGCTGCCCTCCAGCTCCGTGGGGAAGGGGCCCTCACCCACCCGGGTGGTGTAGGCCTTGGCCACACCGATCACCCGGTCGATCAGGGTGGGGCCCACCCCCGCGCCGATGCAGGCGCCGCCGCTCACCGGATTGGAGGAGGTGACGTAGGGATAGGTGCCGTGGTCGAGGTCGAGCAGGGTGCCCTGGGCCCCCTCAAACAGGATGTTCTGGCGGGCGCGGGCGGCCTGGTGAATGGCCCGGGTGCAATCCACCACGTGGGGGGCCAGGCGGCGGCCGTAGGCCACGTACTCGGCCACCACCTGCTCGAAATCGAGCGGCTCCAGGCCGTAGAGCTTCTGCAGGATTTCGTTCTTCTCCGCCAGGGGGCCCGCCAGGCGATCCCGCAGGCGCGCCTCATCCAGCAGGTCGATGATGCGGATGCCGTTGCGCTCGGATTTGTCGGCGTAGGTGGGTCCGATGCCCCGGCCGGTGGTGCCGATGCGGCGGTCACCGCGGCGCTGCTCCATCGCCTGGTCCAGCAGGCGGTGGTAGGGCATGGTCACGTGGGCGGTGGAGGCCAGCTGCAGGCCATCCACGGCAATGCCGTTCTCCGCGAGCATGTCCAGCTCGCCGATCATCACCTTGGGGTCCACCACGGTGCCGGAGCCGATCAGGCACACCGTGTCGGGATAAAGAATGCCGGAGGGGATCAGGTGCAGCTTCAGCACCTTCTCGTCCACCACGATCGTGTGGCCGGCGTTGACGCCGCCCTGATAGCGCACCACCACATCGGCGGAGCGGCTCAGCAGATCGGTGATCTTGCCCTTCCCCTCGTCACCCCATTGCGCACCGATGACGACGACGTTGGCCAAGGACACAGCGGCCCGAAGCCGCTTCTAAGCACAAAGGAAGAGGATCTCAGATCAAGCGACCCTCCGTCAAAAGCGGAGGGTCATCTGGGGGTTGAGGCGCGCTTCAGGCCCCGCGCACGGCGCCGGTTTCGGCCTTCTTGAGCTCCTTGGTCAGCCGGTCCTTAAGGCTGTCGGGGACCGGGCGATTGGGGTAGTTGGCGTAGTGGCCCGCCAGGGAGTTCAGGGCGGTCTGCATGGTGGTGAACGAAGCCAGGCCGTTCACGTCATGGCGGGGGCGGTAGCGGGCCATGTAGCTGTTGATCAGGCCCCGGGCCTCGGTTTCGGAGGCGGAGCGGCCGGGGTCATCGGCGGCCAGCCCCAGGGTGGTGAGCAGGGAGTCGGCCACGGCCACCGTGTCCTCCACGTAGTTGCCGCTGATCGGCCCGGCGGCGCCGGAGCAGGCGGTGAGCAGCAACGACAGGCCCAGGCAGAGCACCACCACGCCGCTGAGCAGCGACCGCAGGGTGGCGGCGGCGGCCGTTCTGATCCGTTGCCATCCAGCCGCCATGGGTCCCGTTCGGTTGCTGCGGATCCTAGGGGCCCCCTGGGCGCGCGGCCCTAGGCCGCCAGCAGGCCCCGCCGCTCCACCGCCAGCTGCTCCAGCAGCAGCGGCTGCAGGTCAGCCACCGCCAGATCGCGGCGCGCACCACCGGCCCGCTGCACCAGCTCCACCTGGCCGTCGGCCGCCCCGCGGCCCACCACCACCCGCCAGGGGATCCCCAGCAGGTCGGCGTCCTTGAACTTGACGCCAGCGCGCTCGCTGCGGTCGTCGAACAGCACATCCACGCCGGCGGCCTGAAGCTCGCCGTAGAGCTGCTCCGCCAGCGCCAGCTGGGCCGGCTCCGCCGCATTGGCCACCACCACGATCACTTCGTAGGGGGCGATGGCGGTGGGCCAGCAGATGCCGTTGGCGTCGTGGTGTTGCTCCACGGCGGCCTGGGCCAGGCGCGAGACGCCGATGCCGTAGCAGCCCATCCACAGGGGCTCCTCCTGGCCCGCCTCCGTGGTGAAGGTGGCCTCCAGGGCGGCGGAATACTTGCGGCCCAACTGGAAGATGTGGCCCACCTCGATGCCACGGCTGGCCTCCAGCACCTGGGCGGGGTCGTGCTGGCAGCGGTCGCCCGGCTGGGCGGCCCGCAGGTCGAGGCTGTCGGGGGCGGGGCAGAGCGCCCCCCAACTGGCGCCGAGCAGGTGCTGGTCGCGGGTGTTGGCGCCGCACACAAAGGCCCCCAGGGCGGTGGCGGTGGCATCCGCCAGCCGCAGGAAGCGGGGCCGCCAGCTGCGGGCCCCCGCCAGCACGTCATCGGCCAGCTGCGGGCCCAAGGTGCCGAAAGGCAGGTCGATGAGGCCTTCGCGAGCGGCGGCCTCCGGGGTGAGCGGCCCGAGCTCCAGCAGGGTGCCGTGCTCGGCGCCACAGCGGCCGCTGACGGCATTGGCCAGCTTCACCTCATTGAGCTGTTGGTCGCCCCGCAGGCTCACCAGCAGCGGCTGCTGGCAGCCGTCTTCAAACCGGGCCAGCAGCAGCAGCACCTTCACCACCTGGGTGGGGTCGATGCCATGGGCAGCGCTGAGCTGCTCAATGCTGGTGGCACCCGGGGTGGCCAGGGGCTCACCCGCGCCCCCCTGGCGCACCCCACCCGGCAGGGCCACGGCCTCGGGCGCCAGGGAGACGGCCCGCTCCTGGTTGGCGGCGTAGGAGCCGTCGGCACTGGCCAGGATCAGGTCTTCACCGGCGTCGGCCGTGACCATGAACTCCTGGCTGGCGGAGCCGCCGATGGCGCCGCTGTCGGCCTCCACCGCCACGGCCCGCAGGCCGCAGCGGCTGAAGATGCGCCGGTAGGCCTGGTCCATGGCGCCGTAGGTGACCTTCAGGCAGGCCTCGTCGGCGTGGAAGGAATAGGCGTCTTTCATGATGAATTCGCGCCCCCGCATCAGGCCAAACCGCGGCCGGATCTCATCGCGGAATTTGGTCTGGATTTGGTAGAGGTTCACCGGCAGCTGCCGGTAGGAGCGCAGCAGGTCCCCGGCCAGGGCGGTGATCACCTCTTCATGGGTGGGGCCCAGTCCCAGTTCTCGGCCCTGGCGGTCCTCCAGGTGAAACATGATCCCCTCGCCGTCGGTGTAGCCGGCCCAGCGGCCACTGCGCTGCCAAAGCTCAGCGGGCTGCAGTTGGGGCAGCAGCGTTTCCAGGGCGCCGGTGGCGTTCAGCTCCTCGCGCACCACGGCGGAAATCTTCTGCAGCACCCGCCAGAGCAGGGGCAGATAGGCATAGATGCCACTGCCCACGCGGCGGATGTAACCGGCCCGCAGCAGCAACTTGTGGGAGGGGATCTCCGCCTCGGCCGGGTCGTCCCGAAGCGTCACCAGCATCAGGCGGGAGACGCGCATGGAACCCTGGGCAAACGGTGAGGCCGGAAGCTACCACCGAGGTTTGAAGCGACCGCCTGAGAAAGCGCCACAGTCACGGCGGAAAAGAACAAAAAATTCCAATTCCCCAGAGAAAACTCTGCTAGTTTCCGGCGATAAGTCCCAGCTGTCGCAGCCCAATCTCATGAGCACCCATGCAATGGCGTCGGGCCTGATGGCGTCTGGTTTGGGTGCTGGGCTGGGCGGCGGGTTGGGCGGGGCCCTCGGCTCCGCTGCCGAAGCGGCCGCCAACAGTGCCGAATCCGCCGAGAATCTGATCGGCATCGATGAGGTGCAGCGCAGCCTCAACCGCTCGCGGGCCTCGGTGTACCGCTACACCAACACCGACCCCCGCAACCTCAACCCGGCCTTCAACCCGCGCAAGCTCAACCCGGAATACCGCAGCGACCAGAAAGAGCCGCTGATGTTCCACCCCAACGAGGTGGCCCGTTTCGCCCGCGACGTGTTGCGGATCAAGGAGGTCACCGTTGAAGTGCTCAACTCCCCCTCCACCGCCACCCAACAGTTGCTGGGCTCGATCCTTGAGGAGCTGCGGGCCATCCGCGGCCTGCTGAGCAGCAGCGGCACCACCAGCGACCTGGACGCCCGCCGCGAACAGCACGACCAGGCCCGTCCGGCCGCCTAGTTGTCGCCGAGTTCCTCGTTAGGGTGGTGATGGCCCCATTCGGGCCGATTGAGCATGGAATCCGACTCTTCAGACCCCCCTCCCCGAACCGGCGCTTCTCTCACTGGCGCTCCCACCCCCATCACCCACGGAAGCGGTGACAGTGGCGATGAGCCCTACGGTTCAAACGGTCTCTCCCCCGACATCTCCAGCAGCCTGTTTCACACGGCAGCACCCCTGCTGGGGGTCCTGCTTGGGCTCTGCACCCTGACGGTGCCGCTGGCCAGCGTGATCACAGACCGTCCACAGCCGGAGACGCCAGCGGCGCTCACCACGGCACGGCAGCCATAAACCCGGCGTCAGCCATCAACCCAGCGCCAGCCCCATCAGGCGCGGCGCTGCAGCAGGAAGCCCTCAAACCCCAGGGCCTGGAACACCCGAGCCGGGTCGCCGAAGCCGGCGGCATTCACCAGGCTGGTGAGCCGCGCCAGGCCGATCGGATGCAACCCCTGGCTGGGCTGGGCTGGCTGGGACGCCAGGCCGCTGGCCTGCTGGAAGCCACCCCAGGCGGCCTCCAGTTGCCCCTCGAGCGAGGGGAGGCTGGTTTGCATCAGGTCCACCAGCACCAACTGGGCGCCGGGCTGCAGGCTGCGGGCCAGGGCGGTGAGAAAGGCCAGCTTGCTGCCGTCATCGGGCAGCGACTGCAGCACCAACACCGACAGCGCTCCGGCGAAGCGGCCGGCGATGCCGGGCTGGTCCACCAGGGCTTCCGCGGTGGTCTGGCGCCAGTCGATGGAAGCCTGGTCCCCAAGGCGCTGGCGGGATTCCCCCAGCATCTCTTCGCTGGGGTCAATGGCGGTGAGGCGCCAATCGGGGCGTTGGGCCACCGCCTCCACCAGCTCGGCG
>JBEBCX010000140.1:0-4851 GCA_041157425.1 Cyanobacteriota bacterium
CTGGAACGGCCCGATGGGCGTGTTCGAGTTCGACGCCTTCGCCGCCGGCACCAACGCCATCGCCACCACCCTGGCGGACCTGAGCGGCAAGGGCTGCTGCACGATCATCGGCGGCGGCGACTCCGTGGCCGCCGTGGAGAAGGCCGGCCTGGCCGACCGCATGTCGCACATCTCCACCGGTGGCGGCGCCAGCCTCGAATTGCTGGAGGGCAAGGTGCTCCCCGGCGTGGCCGCCCTCGACGAAGCCTGATCGCGCCGGATCAAGCCTGAACGCTGCACCTCCCGCCGTCGGTTGCATCGGCCTGGGGGCCCTCGGGGCCCCCATGGCCCTCAACCTGCTGCAGGCGGGCTTTCGCCTCACCGTTCACAACCGCCATCCCGAACGGACGGCGCCGTTGCGGGAAGCCGGGGCCGCTGTGGCCAGCACCCCGGCGGAAGCGGCCGCCGCGGCCGACCTGATGCTGATCTGCGTCAGCGATGACGCCGCCGTGGAGGGGGTGCTGCTGGAGCAGCCCGGGGCCGCCATCGAGGGGCTGCGGCCCGGGGCGTTGGTGATCGACTGCTCCACCATTGCGCCGGCCAGCAGCTGTCGCCTCGCGGCACGGTTGGCGGAACGGGACATCGGTTACCTCGATGCCCCCGTGACCGGCGGCACCGAAGGCGCCCGGGCCGGCACGCTCTCGGTGCTGGTGGGCGGCAGCACGGCGGATCTGGAGCGGGCCCGGCCGCTGCTGGAGGTGATCGGCGGCCGCATCACCCATTTCGGCGCGGTGGGGGCGGGCCAGCGGGCCAAGGCGGTGAACCAGGTGCTGGTGGCGGGCAGCTACGCCGCGGTGGCGGAGGCCCTGGCCCTGGCCGAGCGGCTGGGGCTCGATCGCCCCCAGGTGGTGGAAGCCCTCAAGGGGGGCGCCGCCGGCTCCTGGGCCCTGGAGCACCGCAGCGCCGCGATGATCGCCGACCACTACCCGCTGGGCTTCAAGCTGGCGCTGCACCGCAAGGATCTGGCCATCGCCCTGGCGGCGGCGGCAGAGGCCGAGCTGACCCTGCCGATCACCGCCCAGGTGGCGGCCCTCGAGGATGCGCTGATCGGCGCCGGGGAGGGGGAGCAGGACGTCTCGGTGCTGGCCCGCTGGTTCAGGGTCAGAGATTGAGGCCGGCCTTGTCGGCCACCACCCGCACCTGCTTGCTGCCGGCCACGATCCCCTTGGGGTGCACCAGCAACACCGCCCAGGTTTGGCTGCCCGGCTGGTAGGGGGCCTGCACGGTTTTGAACAGGCCGCCGCCACCGAGGGCCTCCAGGGGGAGGTCGGGGGTCTGCAGACGCAGCAGCTCACCGGCGGTCACGGGCCGGATCGAGCCGGCCACCACCGCCCCCTCCAGGGGTTCGTCGAACACCACATCGAGGTCGTAGCGCTGCCCGGTGAGCACCGCGTCGGGGATCTGCAGGGTCACCTTGAGGTCGTCATCCCCGGTGCGCAGCAGGGAGTTCTCGCGGATCACCTCCTGGCGGTTGAAGCGGTTGGCGGAGGCCCCGAGCACCAGTTGCTGGTAGGCCACAAACCGAAAGGCAAACGGGCCCTGCTGGCGGCTGCCGGTGACGGTGAGCTCCGTGGTGGGGCGGCCATCCCGCAGGGGGGCGCCGGCCTTCACGGACCAGGTGGCATCGGGGAACTGCTGGCGCAGCAGCTGCCGCTGGCGCTCCACCTGCTGCGGATCGAGCCCCTCACCCGGCTCCAGCACGGCGTTCAAGGCGTTGGAATCGCTGCTGTTGAGGGCGTCCTGCAGGGCCTGCAGGGTGGGGGCGGCCCGCAGGGGGGTGGCGCCTGCGATGAGCCCGGTGGCGGCGACGGCGGCAACGGCGACGGCCTGCAGCAGGGGGCGCAACAACACAGGGGCGGCAACGGGATTGACCCTTAAGTTAGGCGCGCTTCCCGGCCGCCACCATGACCCGCCTGTTGATCGCAGCCAGCGGCACCGGCGGCCATCTGTTTCCGGCCCTGGCGGTGGCCCAGGCGCTGCCGGCGGATTGGAGTGTGCACTGGCTTGGCGTGCCCGACCGGCTGGAGACCACGCTGGTGCCCAGCGGCATCCCCCTGCACACCGTGCGGGCCGGCGGACTGCAGGGGCGCGGGCTCACGAAAGTTGCCAATCTGCTGCGGCTGCTGGGGTCGACCGTGGAGGTGCGCCGCCTGATCCGGCGCGAACGCATCCGGGTGGTGTTCAGCAGCGGCGGCTACATCGCCGCGCCGGCGATCCTGGCGGCCCGTTGGTGCGGCATTCCGGTGGTGCTGCACGAATCCAACGGCGTACCCGGGCGGGTCACGCGGCTGCTGGGGCGGCTTTGCACCCAGGTGGCGGTGGGGCTCCCCCAGGCGGCCGAGCGGCTTCCCCATTGCCGGCCCAGGGTGACCGGCACCCCCGTGCGCCGCGCCTTCCTGGAGCCGGCAACCCTGCCGGCCTGGGTGCCCCAGGGCCCCGGCCCCTTGCTGCTGGTGATGGGGGGAAGCCAGGGGGCCGTGGGGCTGAACCGCATGCTGCGGGGGCCGCTGCCACAGCTGTTGGCGGCAGGCTGCCGGGTGGTGCACCTCAGCGGCAGCAATGACCCCGACAGCGGAGCGCTGCAGCATCCCGGCTACATCGAGCGCCCCTTCAGCGATGAGGTGCCGGGCCTGCTGCAACACGCCGACCTGGTGATCAGCCGCGCCGGCGCCGGCAGCCTCAGCGAGCTTGCGGTCTGCGGCAGCCCGGCGATCCTGGTGCCCTTCCCCCAGGCGGCCGATCGCCACCAGGACGCCAACGCCGGCGCCGCAGCGGCCCTGGGGGCGGCGGTGATCGTGTGGCAACACCCGCCCGAGCACCCCGCCCTGGGGCAGGCGATCTGGCGGCTGCTGGGGCCGAGGCTGCGGGGGTGCGATCCGGCCATCGACCCATTGCTGCGGCTGCGGGCGGGCATGGAGCGGCTGGCGGTGCGTGACGCCGATCAGCTGCTGGCGCAGGTGCTGCTGGAGCTCACGGGCTGAGCCACTCGCGCTCGAGGGCCGAGACGATGCGGCGGTTACGGCGACGGCTCTGGTAGCCGATGCGCAGCCACCGCTCATCCAGGCCGTCAAAGGAGCGGCAATCCCGCAGCAGGATGCGATGGCGCTGCTCCAAGGCCTCCCGCAGGGGCACGAGCGAGCGCTCGCCGCGCAGCAGCAGGAAATTGGCGGCCGATGGCATCGGCGTGAGGCCGGGGATCGCCTGCAGGTGCTGCTGCAGCCAGGCCCCTTCGCGGGCGGTCCAGCGCTGCACGCGGCGGCACCAGGCGCGGTGGTGCTGGGGATCACGCAGCAGCGCCTGGGCCACCGCCGCGGCCACCGCATTGATGGGCCAGGGGTCGCGCCAAGCCGCCCAGCGCTGCAACCGCTCCTGCTGGGCCACCGCGTACCCAATGCGCAGGCCGGCGATGCCGTAGAGCTTGGTGAGGCTGCGGATCACCACCAGGTTGGCGTGCTCCGCCACCAGGGGGATCAAGCTCTGGCGCTCGCCATCGGGCACCAGGGGCAGAAAGGCCTCATCGCAGATCAGCAACCGGTGGCGCCGCAGGAGAGGCTCCAGCGCAGCGCGGCTCCAGAGCTGGCCGGTGGGGTTGTGGGGATTGGTGATCCACAGCACCGGCGCCGGAGGGAGCTCCGGCAGTGGGCCGGGGGCAGCGGTGACCCAATCCAGTGGCAACGGCACCGTCTGCACCGCGCCCCCCCAACAGCGCAGGGCCCGTGCGTAATCGGCGAAGCCCGGCTGGGGCAACAGCGACGGCCCGAGCGCGGCGGCATCACGGGCCGCCCAGGTGAACAACTCCGCGGCGCCGTTGCCCGGCAGCACCATGGCGGCATCCAGGCCGTGCCGCGCAGCGATCAAGGCCCGCAGGGGCTGGGCCGTGCGGTCGGGGTAGGGCTGCAGGGGTGCCCGCCAGGCGGCCCAACGGGCCCGCCAGGGCAAGGCCAGCGGCGCCAGGGAGGCACTGGCATCCAACAGCTGATGGGGCTCGCAGCCCAGGCGACGGGCCGTGGCCTCCAGATTGCCGCCGTGGGTTTCGGGCACGGTGCCTTGCCGGCTCAAGCCCCCAGCCTGATCGACGGAGCCGCCCACCGCCGGTAAAACACGCGCACTGCCCCATGCAGCCATGCCCCGCTCCCCCCGCAGCCCGCGCTGGCTAGGCCCTGCAACGGCGCTCCAGGCCGTGGTGGTGGCAGCGACGCTGCAGGGCTCCATGCAGGGCCCAGCCCTGGCCCTGACCCCGGAGGCCTTGGTGCGCACCCTGGAGCAGCGCCGTTGTGAACACTGCCAGCTCCAGGATGCCGACCTGGTGCAGGCGGACCTGCGCGAAGCCCGACTGCGGGGCGCCCAACTGCAACGGGCCAACCTCAGCGGCGCCCGGCTCGATGGCGCCGATCTGCGGGGGGCCAACCTGAGCCACACCAGCCTGGTGGGGGCCTCCCTGCGGGGGGCCGACCTGCGCGGCAGCCTGCTGATCGGCACCGACCTGCGCGACTGCGACCTGAGCGAAGCCCAGCTCGATCCCGCGGCCCTGAACCGCAGCCACTGGCAGCAAGCCCGGGGCGTGGCCACCGGCTCCCAGGGCTACGCGGAACTGCACAACGCCGGCGTCAATGCCGCCCAGGCGGGACGCCACGCCGAGGCGGAGCGCTGGTTCAGCGGCGCCATCCAACAACTCCCCAACGCCGCCATCAGCTGGGTGGCCCGGGGCATCAGCCGCGCCGAGCAGGGCCAGTTCAGCCTCGCCGCCCAGGACCTGCGCTACGCAGGCCGGCTCTATGGAGCCATGGGCGACCAGGAGCAGGCCAAGGCGCT
>JBEBCX010000141.1:0-9344 GCA_041157425.1 Cyanobacteriota bacterium
GCAGGCCAATCCAACGCAGGCCAATCCAACGCAGCCCAACGACAGCCGCTCCGAGCAGGTGCCCGAGGAGCCGGCCCTGGAGCCCCCCTTCTGGGGCAGCCGCGTTCTCGATGAGCACAGCATTCCGCTGCATGAGGTGTTTGCCTACCTCGATCGCAACGCCCTGTTTGCCGGCCAGTGGCAACTGCGCAAGGCCCAGGGGCAGTCCCGCGAGGACTACGAGGCCATGCTGGAGGCCAAGGCCGAGCCGGTGTTGCAGCACTGGATGGAGCGCTGCCTTCAGGACTCCCTGCTGACACCCCGGGTGGCCTACGGCTATTTCCCCTGTGGCAGGCAGGGCAATGCCGTGCTGGTGTTTGATCCCGACCAATCGGACCAGCTCCTGGGCCGCTTTGAGCTGCCCCGGCAGCGGTCGGGCAACCGCTACTGCATCGCCGATTTTTATCGGGATCTGGAGCACGGTGCCGACGGCACCCTCCGCCCCACCGACGTGCTCCCCATGCAGGCGGTGACCATGGGGGACACCGCCACCCGGGTGGCGCAGGAGCTGTTCCAGAGCGACCAGTACAGCGATTACCTGTATTTCCATGGCTTGGGGGTGCAGATGGCGGAGGCCCTGGCGGAGTGGGTCCACGCCCGCATTCGCCGCGAACTGGGCCATCCGGACCCTGCGGACATGCCCCTTCGGGACGTGCTGGCCCAGCGTTACCGCGGCAGCCGCTACTCCTTTGGCTATCCCGCCTGCCCCACCGTTGGCGATTCCCGCCAACAGCTGCTCTGGCTCGGGGCTGACCGCATCGGCCTCTCGATGGATGACAGCGATCAGTTGGAGCCGGAGCAGAGCACCACAGCCTTGGTGGCCCTCCACAGCCAGGCCCGCTACTTCGCGGCTTAGGCGCCTGCCTAGGCTCATCCGGCCCCGAACCCCTGATCCATGGCCATTGCCGGTCCCGGTGGCGTCGACGACGCCATTGCTGCAGGCCTCGACCTCGACGGCACCCCCATTCCTGAGGGGATGCTGAGCCTCTACAACGAGGTGATGGAGCTGGAAAGCCAGCGGGCCCGCAGTGGGGTCAAAAAATCGATGCGCAACCGGGTCGTGAAGACCGGCTCCAAGCATTTCGACCAACAGACCCTCGATGCGCGCCTCCAGGCGGCGGGATGGGAGGGCTTGAAGGCCAAGGAGATCGCCTTCTTCTACGGGGCCTGATCAGCTGCAGAGGTCCTCGAGGGTTTCAATCACCTCCTGTTGAAACTCCTCGAGGTCGGAGGAATCGGAGAGGTCAACCCCTTCCCCGGCGGCGTTCTGCGCCAGCTCCTGGAAGTGGAAGGCCCCTTCGCCATTGGCCAGGAACTCGATCGCCGAGCTCTCGCCGCTCTCCTTGAAGGCATCGCAAAGGGCCAGGAAGGCGGCGTCTTCGGTGAAGTCCCAGCTCATGTAGGGGGGTCTGCTGAAAGACCTTTAACGCCTGCCCCCCAGGTTCCGTCAACTGTCTGATCGCGTTTTGTGCCAGTCCGTCGTCAGACTGCGCGTCCAACCAGGCCTGAGTGGCCTGATTTGCCTGCACCGCGACGCCATGTCAGCGCTGAATGTTCTGGGGGAACCCCTGCAGCTGTGCAGCTGTGAACCGATGACCGGCTGGTACCGCGATGGCTTCTGCCGCACCGATGGGGCTGACCTGGGGCGCCACACCGTCTGTTGCGAGGTGGACGAGCGCTTTCTTGCCTACACCCGGGCCCAGGGCAACGACCTCAGCACCCCCGCCCCGCAGTACGGCTTTCCAGGGCTCAAGCCAGGAGACCACTGGTGTGTGTGCGCCAGCCGTTGGTTGGAGGCCTACGAGGACGGCATGGCGCCGCCGGTGAGGCTGGAGGCCTGCGAGCAATCAACCCTGGCCCTGATCCCCCTGGAGGTGCTCAAGGCCCACGCCAGCCCTGCCGCATGATGGCCCCATGGGTCTGCGCATTGCGGTCATCGGCACGGGTGCCTGGGGCACCACCCTGGCCGGCCTGTTTGCCCAGCAGGGGCACGTGGTCAGCGGTTGGAGCCGCTCCAGCGGCACGGACCCCGCTGCCCTGCTGAACGACGCTGATCTGGCGGTGGTGGCCCTCTCCATGGCTGGGGTGGAGGCCTTGGCCCCCACCCTGGCCGCCCTGTGGCCGCAAGGCCTGCCGCTGCTGAGTTGCACCAAGGGCATCAACCTGGAACAGCGCTGCACCCCGGGTCAGCTGTGGCTGCACCGCAACCCGCAGCTGCCCCTGCTGGTGCTGAGTGGACCCAACCTGGCCAGCGAATTGGCCGCCGGTCTGCCCGCCGCCAGTGTGTTGGCCAGCAGCGACCATGGGCTAGCCCGCCACTGGCAGCACCAGCTCAGCAGTGACCGCCTGCGGCTCTACAGCAACCAGGACCCGGTGGGCACGGAGGTGGCCGGAGCCCTCAAGAACGTGATGGCCATCGCCGCTGGCATCTGCGATGGCCTGCAGCTCGGGGCCAACGCCAAGGCCTCGCTGCTCTGCCGCGGCCTGGTGGAAATGGGCGTGGTGATCCAAGGCTTGGGGGGCCATCCGGCCAGCCTCTATGGCCTGGCGGGACTCGGTGACCTCCTGGCCACCGCCACCAGCCTGCTGAGCCGCAACTACCGCTTCGGATTGGCCCTGGCGGAGGGGAACAACCGCATGCAAGCCCTCGAGCAAGTTGGGGCCACGGTGGAGGGGGCGGCCACCGCCGAAGCGGTGCTGGCCCTGGGTGCCGAGCACCACTGGCACCTTCCCATCTGCCATGAGGTGGTGGCCGTGATGGAAGGCCGCATCAGCGCCGCCGATGCGGTGCGGCGCCTGATGGAACGCCACCTCAAGGCCGAGGAGCTGCCGCGCTAGCCATGGCTGCCTACCGGGCGCTGCTGGTTGAGGCGTTCACCCCTGAACCGCTGCAGGGCAATGGCGCGGGGGTGGTGCTGTTGGAGGAGCCTGCTGAGGCGTCTTGGATGCAGGCGGTGGCCGCCAGCCTGCGCCAGTCGGAAACGGCATTTCTGTGGTGTGATCCCAGCGACAGCTGGCGCCTGCGCTGGTTCACCCCCCGCTGCGAGGTGCCCCTCTGCGGCCACGCCACCTTGGCGGCCACCCTCGGGCTGCACCACTGGGGCCGGCTGGAGGCCGGCGCCGAACTGCCGCTGGCGACCCGCAGCGGTGGCCTGCCGGTGGCCGTGTCCACTGGCCAGCCTCCTCTGGTGAGCCTGACGCTGCCCAGCGGTGAGCTGATGCCTGAGCCGGAGGCGCCACCGCAGCTCATCGCCCTGCTCGGTGCCACCCCCCTGGCCTACTGGAGCAGCGCCCTGGGCTACCGGGTGGCGCTGATGGCCGACGGCTTCCCCCTGGCGGACCTGGCCATGGACTGCGGCGCCCTGCAAGGACAGGATCGACACGGCCTGGTGGTGATGCAGGCGGCGGCGGCAACGACCCCGAGCCTGGCGGGGGAACCCTGCGACTACCAGCTGCGTTTCTTTGCCCCGGGCCTGGGCATCGATGAAGATCCGGTGACCGGATCCGCCCATGCCCTGGTGGCCCCCTGGTGGATGGAACACCTGCAACGAAGCACCATCCGCGGCTGGCAGCCCTCGTGGCGCCGTGGTGGAATGCTCTGCGAAGCCGTGACCCCGGGCTTCGTGCGACTGAGCGGCACGGGCCACCTCCTATGGGACGGACAGATCCACGCCCCTGGTTGCGGTCACGATGGCGAGGGCTGGGCCGTGTGCAGCAGCAGCTGAGGCTGCGTGCCCTGCTCATGGGGGCACCGATGGGTCTGGGGGCGTTGGCGGCGGGGTTCTGGTTGCAGGGGCTGATGCCGAGCCCCTCCCCGGTGAATGGGGCGCTGCTGGAGGCCATGCTCGAGAATCCACCACCCCTGCGACGCACCGCCGCCGACCCCCGCGATGACCTGCGTGGGGTGCAGGCGCAACGGTCGCGGTCGCAGTCCGGGGCACTCGGGCTGGTGGAACCCGAACGGGGCACCCCGCTTCAACTGGACATTCGGGTGGCGCTCCTCCGTGATGCCGGCAGCGTGCAGCTCTCCAGCACCGGCCCGTGGTGGTTGCGCCGCGCCGATGGCGCTGTGGTGAGCCAGGGGGGTGCCGGGCAGGTGATGACGCTGGCGTCCGGTCGCATGCCGGCCCCGGAGCTCAACCTCGACACCACAACCGATGCGGCCGTGATCGTCGATGGCCGCCGCTATCGCGGCCGCGTGCGCGTGCTGCAGATGCCCGCTGGGCTCCTGGCGGTGAACCATCTGCCGTTGGAGGACTACGTGGCGTCCGTGGTGGGTGCGGAGATGCCCAGCTCCTGGAACCGCGAAGCCCTCAAGGCCCAGGCCGTGGCGGCCCGCTCCTACGCCCTGGCCCACATGGCCCGACCCGCCAGCCGCCATTGGCACCTGGGCAGCACCACCCGCTGGCAGGCCTACCGGGGGCTGGAGAGTGCCACCGGCCGCACCCGTCAGGCCACCCTCGAGACCGTGGGCTTGATCCTGAGCTATCAGGGCGGGATCGTCGAAAGCCTTTACGCCTCCACCACGGCCTTGACCCTGGAGGCCCATGGCCACCTGGGGGCATCGATGAGCCAACACGGCGCCCAGGACCTGGCCACCCGGGGGATGCACTACAGCCAAATCCTGGCGCGCTACTACCCCGGCGCTGCCCTGGCGGCGGGCCCTGCAATGCGGGGCCCTGGTGCCCCTGGCCACGGAGCTGGTGGAGCAAGCCTGCATATCCCCCTTCGTGTTGCGGCGTTTGTTGTCGGCCACGCCGAAGCACCTGCGCAGTGCCGGCCCCAAGCCCAACCCGTTCCTGCCCTGGGATCCAAACCTGGAGGTGGAGCGCCTGGGCAGCAGCCATCTGGTCTTGCTCAACAAATACCCCGTACAGGCGGGGCATGTGCTGCTGATCAGCCAGGGCTGGAAGCCCCAGGCGGGCTGGCTGGATGCCAGCGATTGGCAGGCGTTGAGCTGCGTCGAACAGGACACCGCGGGGCTCTGGTTTTTCAACAGCTGCGCCGCCGCAGGCGCCAGCCAGCCGCACCGCCACCTGCAGTTGTTGCCAAGGGCGCCGGAGGAGGAAAGTTGCCCGCTGCAGCCTCACTTGCTTGCCCAGTTGCGCGGTGAGAGTCCCGCCTGGCCCTGGCGTTACCGCCTCAGCGCGCGCCGGCACAGCGGCTCGGCTCTGGCGGCGTCTGAATTGGAGGCCCTCTACCGCGAGCACCTGGCGGCCCTGGATCTGGGGACTCCGGAGCGCGATCCCGCCCCCCGCCGGCCCTACAACCTGCTGTTTGATCAGCACTGGCTGCTCACCGTGGAGCGGGTCCAGGAGCATTGGGCGGGCTTCAGCGTCAACGCCCTTGGCTTTGCCGGCTATTTGCTGATCACCGAACGCTCCGACACCCACTGGCTGCAACAGCACGGCCCGTGGGCGCTGCTGCAGGCCGTAGCGGCGGTTCCGTGATTCCACGGATGCCGGGGCGCGGGATCCTCGCTTTGGCTGGCCCTGAGCACCAACCAAGGGCAAAGCCATGGGGCAACGACGGCGGGGACTGGCCCGACGCAACCGGCGTGTGGAGCTGCACCTGGAGCTGGTGGAGCCCCTGGTGCGCCACTACAGCCATTGCTCCGCGGAAAGCTCCGACGACCTCCGGCAGGTGGCCCTGGAGGGTCTGATTCGGGCCGCAGAGCGGTTCCAGGGCTCCCGCTCCGTGCCCTTTGCCGCGTTCGCCAGGCCCCACATTCGCGGCGCGCTGTTGCACTACCTGCGCGATTACGGGCACCTGATCCGGATCCCGAGGCGCGTCCAGGAGCAACGGGGGCTGGAGGCGACGGCTGGCCTGCGCCGCGTCGCCTTCGATCGCACCGTTGTGGAGACGATCCCAGCCCAACGCCGCCTGGATGGTGGCGATGGGGAGGGTTGGCCCGGGGCTACCCCGCTGCAGGAGCTGCTACGGGGCCTCAACCAGGAGCAGCGCCAACTGGTGGAGCAGGTGGTGTTGAAGGGTCGCAGTCTGCGGGCTGTGGCGCAGCAGCGCGGCACCAGTGCCAGCACCGTGCACCGGCACCTGCACGTGGCGCTGGAGCAGCTCAGGCCTCTGGTGTGTCCTGCATCTGACGCTCGAGGGTGCTGATGGCCGCGTTGATGGCCGCCAGCTGACGCTCGAGACCATCACGCCAGAAGATCAGGGTTTGGTGCTTGCGCTGCTGATGGCGGCGGCGGCACTGGGCGGCACTGCCCTCATCGGAGCAACCAAAGAAGGGCGGAAACATGGGAAAATGGCTGGAGCAGCTGCCGTTCTAGCGATCAGGCCGTTGGCATCGCGTGGCCGCTCTGCCCGGTTCACCGCACCGTTCCGTCCGCGTGAACCCCCGGCTGCAGTGAGGTTGCAGCGGCCAACCCTTAAAACATCTCGGCCACCCCGCTGGCCCCACCCCGATTCACTCCCACGTTGAGAGCAGTTGGTCCCATAGGTCCGATGCGGCCGTTGATGCTCGCCCTCGTGGGCACCGTGTTGGTGGCCCCGATCCCCGCCCAGGCCTACGTGGCCCTGATGGCCGGGCAGGCCGCCAAGCCCCTGCAGGGGCAGTTCAATGCGGTGCCGGTGTTGCACTCCAACCAACCCGAGGAGGTGTTGGGCCCCGGCATCCTGGTGAGCACCACCCCGGGCAGTGGCATCAGCGCTGAAACCGGCGAGGCCCTCGAGCACGCCACCTACACCTTCAACGGTGAATTCGGCCTGCACGTCCATCACAAGTACCACCCGCAGGACCGCAGCCGCATTGTTCGACCCGGGGGCCGCCGTGGTGAGCTCACCCTGGCCACGATCCTGATCAACCCTGGGCCGAACCCGGTGCACCTGCGCTTCAGCGAGGGCGCGGTGCGCAACAGCTTTGAGGCCCCCTACCTGGCCACCAATCTGATGGGGGTGAAGCCCCTGGGGCCACGCCCCTGGAACACCGGGCCCGGCGATGCCACCGCCGTGCAGATGCTCCGGCAGCAGCTGGACCGCCGCCTGGCCGACGAGATCACCATCCCCCCCTACAGCCGGATGGTGTTGTTCAGCACGGCCCTGCCCGCCAAGGGCATCGCTAATGGGTTGCTGAAGGGCCGCAGTGATGGCCCCTTCCAGATGGCCGTCGTGGCCGCCGAAGACCCCACCAGCGACAGCGACATCCTGGCGGTGCTGGACAGCGGACGGCTGGCACCAGGGCGGATTTATTTGAGCCGCGTGCATCAGATCCAGAGCGGTGCGGTCTTTTCACGGGTGGCAGGCGTCGCCCTGGGCGACCGCTATGACGCCAACGTGGACCACGACCTGGATACCAGTCCGCTGCATGTGCCGCTGACCAGCACCAACCGCCACCACTTCGGCACCGGAGAGGTGCAAGTGAATGCACTGGCGTCACGGATGCTGGATTCGTCGCTGAACAACGTGGGCACCTACGGGGTTCGCTTCACCGTGGATCTGCAGTTGCGGGGCAGTGGTCCTTACGAGCTGGTGCTGAGTCACCCGGCCCCCAATGGACGGCACTTCACAGCATTCCGGGGCTCCATCGGCATCCAGACCGACGAGGGCTACCAGGAGGTGCATGTGGGCATGCGCTCAGGCCAAAGCCTGCCGATCAGCAGCCTCAACCTCAAACCCGGTGTGGTCAACCGTGTGCGGGTGACGTTGGTCTATCCCGCGGATGCCACCCCCGGCCATCTGTTGAGCGTGGTGCCGCAGCAGCAGTTGGCCCAGCTGCGGGAGCGGGAGCGGTTGCTGGCGGCGGCCCAAAGCCGTCCGGCCAAACCGAAGCCACGGCCCGTGGTGCCCAACTTGGTGGAACCCGAACCCCAAGTGGATGCCGCTGTGATGGCACCGATCGAGCTGCCCACGCCACAGGGTCCCAACCGGCAGCTGGAACCCGCCGTGGTCATGGCCCCGGGATGGGTGGCGTCGCCTCCCACGGCTCCAACGCCTGCCACCTTGCCGGGCTCCGTGGCTCCGCCGCTGCGCATGAGCCAGAGCTTGATGGAACGCTATGAGCAGGCTGTGCAAGCCCAACAACGGTTCATCGAATCCCTGATGGGCCGATAGTCTCAGGGGGATTCAGTGGCAGCGCGTGGGGCAGCGGGAGACCGACAAACGTCGCATCACGCTGGAGCTCAGCGAGGAGCTGCTCGCCGCCATTGATGCGGCCAAAACCCAACTGGGCTTCCGCAGCCGGGGTCCTGCGGTGGAGCAACTGCTGCGGGAGGTGCTCGAGCCCCAGGAGGAGGAATCGGCCGCTTCCGGAGAGGCTGCCGACGACGGCGGCGTTCATCAACCCAGCCTGGACGTCGACGAGAGCCGCGCAATTGTTCTGATTCGAAGCGATCTTGTCTCGCTTCAAGACCAGGACCAAGTCTCATCTGGCTCAGCCGATACGTTCGATTTCTCCGCCGGGACGCGGGAGCGCCAACGGCCTGGATCGGGGATCCAGCTCCCCGGCTTTGTGCGCCAACAGGCCCGCGAGGTGCACCGCAGTCTTCGGGCTGAGCCAAGACGGGACCCCGCCGACCAGGGGCTCGAGCTGCTTGGTGGCCTGCAGCTGCAGGAGGCCTTGGCCGCCGTGCTGCACCACTGGCGCGAGGTGTATGGCCAACCCCCTTCGGAGGCCGTGTGCGAAGCGGCCATGGTGTGGCTGGCCCGAGACATCTGGCCCCAGTGCGACCCCAGCGACGGCCGACCGTTCAGCTGGAATCTCGCCCAACAGGTGGTCTGCTCGTTTTGCCCCAGCTGGCCGGAGGGTGAGGCGAGCCTGGAGCGCATCGTGGTCGCGGCTGGTGTGCTGGAGGACCCCTTCAGCGGCTCCAGCCTGAACCTGCGCATTCCCAACCTGGTCACCCGCTTCGTGCAACGGCACCGCAGCCGCCAGAAGCGCACCACCTCCTTTGAAGCCATCGACCATTCGATGACCGTGCATGCGGCGCTGAAGTTGCTGCAGTTGTCGACCGTGGCGGATCGGCCCTATTCCTTGAAGGACATTCGCGAGGCCTATCGCGAACAGGCGCAGTGCCATCACCCGGATGCGGGGGGCTCCGCCGAAGCGATGCGGCGACTCAACGAGGCCTACCAATTCCTCAAGGAGCGCTACCGAAGAGCCGCTTAGCTGTCTTGAACTAGACCTAACCTCGGTCCCATACCTAGATGTGAATGAGTAAGTTAAGCGCCT
The DNA here is from genome assembly GCA_041157425.1 of Cyanobacteriota bacterium. GTDB lineage: Bacteria > Cyanobacteriota > Cyanobacteriia > PCC-6307 > Cyanobiaceae > Vulcanococcus. Next base: position 9,227 of record JBEBCX010000141.1, read on the forward strand.
GAATTCCCGTACGCCTAATGCCGCGACCATGCACGCGAGCCCCACCCGAACCCCTCAACATCAACAACCCAAAAACCTGCATTTCTGAGCGCGGCATGCTTATGACTGAAGCGCAAGA
>JBEBCX010000142.1:0-4802 GCA_041157425.1 Cyanobacteriota bacterium
AAGCGCACCACCGCGTGGTGATCCGACACCGGGCTGAGGCTGGCCAGGCAGAGGCGGTTGCCGCTGGCGCGGCCGATGGTCAACGGTTGCGCCGGATCCAGGGGCGCGGTTTTGCGCCGGTCGCTGGCCAGCACCAGCCGTGCGCTGGGGGGGCTCACGGCGCTCCGCGGCGGCGGCGCCACCACAGCTGCCAGTCGTCGCGCAGGTCGTTCCACCAGCCGCCATCCCCCTCGCGGTAGGGCAGCACCCGGCCGGGGAACAGCAGCGCCTTGCTGGCCAGGGCCAGGGCGATCAGCACCATCAGCAGCAGCACCCAGCCCGGGATCGCCCCCACCCAGGTGGCGGCGAAAAAGGCCCGCAGGGCATAAAGGCCGATGCTGAGGGCCAGCCAGAGGCGGAAGGGTTCCCAGGGGTCCCGCTGGCGCTGCACCGCTTGGCCGCAAGAAGGCTGGCCGTAGCCTATGGCCGGGCCGCAGCACCCGCCTGAGCATCCCCCCGCGCTTTGATCCGCTCCTGGCCCGGTTGGCGCCCCCGGCGATGCGCCAGGCCTGGCTGCAGCTGGTGCAAGCCGCCTGCCGTGGTCCGTGGTCCGGCCGTCCGGCGGCGATCCGGGCCGCCTGGGGGCCCCTGGCCCAGCGCCAGGCCCGGGTGGAGCTGTGGGCCGGCGGTCAGCGCCTCACCAGCGTGCCGCTGGGCGATCAGCGGCTGCGCCTGGGCCGCGATCCCAGCTGCGAGCTGCCCCTGGAGCATCCGGGCCTCAGCCGGGTGCACGCCACCCTGGAGCGCCAACGCCCCAGCGACCGCGATTTCACCCTGGAGGACTTCAACTCCGCCAACGGGTTGTTCCACCGCGACCGGCGCATCCGCGCCATCCACCTGCGCGATGGCGATGTGGTGCGGCTGGGCTCGCCCCTGAAGGGGCAGGCGCCGGAGCTGCGCTACCACCAGCCCCGCAGCCCGCTGGAGCAGGCGGTGCATCGCCTGGGCCTGGCGGCGCTGGCGGGATCTGCCCTGCTGGCGAGCGGCATGCTGCTGGCGGCCAGCATCGGCGGCGGCTCCCGCATCCGCTCGATTGCGGGGCCCGTGAAAATCTTTGCCGCCAGCGGCCAGCAGATCGATGCCCAGCAGGGCTCCGCCACGGCCCTGCCCTCCCTGGGGGCCTATCCCCTGCACCTGCGCCAGGCGTTGCTGGCCTCGGAGGAGGCGCGCTTCGGTTGGAACAGCGGCATTGATCTGTTCGGCACCCTGCGCTCCGCCCTGCTGGGCACCGGCGGCGGCAGCGGCCTCACCCAGCAGGTGGCCCGCATGGTGTATCCCGATGTGGGCCGCGACCTGAGCCTCACCCGCAAGCTGCGGGAGCTGTGGGTGGCGCTGCAGCTGGAGGTGGGCTTCAGCAAGAACCAGATCCTCAAGCTCTACCTCGATCGCGCCTACCTGGGGCTCGGCACCGAGGGGTTTGAGCAGGCGGCGCAGCTGTACTTCCGCCGCTCGGCCAGCGACCTCGACGTGGCCCAGTCGGCCTTTCTGGTGGGGCTGCTGCCCAGCCCCAACGGCTACAGCCCCTGCAATCCAGACGACCCCGGCGCCGGCCTGGAGCGGCGCAACCTGGTGCTGAAGCTGATGCATGAGCAGGGCTGGCTGAGCGATCAGGCCCTGATCGACGCCCAGCGGCGCCCCCTCAACATCGACCCCTCCGCCTGCCGCGAGTCGAGCTACAGCAGCTACCCCTTCTTCAGCGACTACGTGGTCGGTGAGCTGGAGGGCACCCGCTTCGGGCTCGACCTCAGCGGCCCCGATGCCGGCGGCAATTACGCCGTGATCAGCACCATCCAGCCGGCCCTGCAGCAGCTGGCGCAGGAGCAGCTCAAACGCTTTCTGGAGGGGCCGGCGGCGGCGGCGGGGCTCTCCCAGGGGGCCCTGATCACGGTGAACACCGAAACCGGCGCGATCCTGGCCTACGTGGGTGGCGGCGACTACAGCCGCTCCAGCTTCGATCGGGTGCAGGCCCTGCGCCAGCCGGGCTCCACCTTCAAGCTGTTTCCCTATCTGGCGGCGCTGGCGGCGGGGGTGTCACCGGTGGAGTCGATCTCCTGCGCCCCCCTCAGCTATGTGGCCGGCTGCCGCGGCGGCGGCGGCAGCACCAGCGTGGCCCAGGGCCTGGCGGCTTCGGAAAACGTGGTGGCCCTGCGGCTGGCGGAACGGGCCGGGCTCGGCACCGTGGTGCGGCTGGCCCGGCGGCTGGGGATCACCACCCCCCTCGACCCCGACATCAACACCATGCTCGGCGGCCGCGAAACCTACCTCTATGAGCTGGCGCGGGCCTATGCGGTGGTGGCCAACGGGGGCCGCTCCGTGCCGATGCATGGGGTGAGCCGCATCTACGACCTGGGCATCTGCCAGTCGGTGAAAAACCTGGAGCGCTGCCCGCCGCGGGGGGTCACGATCCCGATCGGGGAACAACCCCGCCAGCTGATTGCCGCTGACGTGGCCGCCAGCATGGACCAGCTGCTGGCCGGCGTGGTGCAGGGGGGGACGGGCCGGGCCGCGGCGGTGGTGCCCGATGCCCGCGGCAAAACCGGCACCACCAACAACGGCGTCGATGTGCTGTTCATCGGCTACTCCCCCGCGATGAAGCGGCTCACCGCCATCTGGATGGGCAACGACGACAACCGTCCGGCGGCCGCCGCCAGTGGGGCCCTGGTGGCGGAGCTGTGGGGCCGTTACATGCAGCAGGTGGCTAGCGCAGATCCCCCAGCCAGCCGCTGAGTGCGCTGACCACGGCCCAGCCCAGGCCCCAGATCAGCCCCCAGGCCCAGGTGGAGCAGAGCAGCCGTTGCAGGGGCGTGCTGCTGTCATCGCCCTGGCGCGGCAGTTGCCAGCCCAGCTGCAGGGCTCCAACGATCAACAGCAGCACCCAGGCGGGGATGCTCAGCCCCAGGCTGGTGGCGAAGCCCAGCTCGCGCCAGCGCAGCAGGCTGAGCCCCGCCGCCAGGGCGATCAGGGCGCTGACCGCGCCGCTGGCGCCGCTCCAGCGCCGCTGCACCCCCCAGTGCTGCGCCAAGCCCGCGGCGGGGGCCAGGCAAGCCAGGGCGGTGAGGCAGTAGCGCAGGATCACATCGCTGAGCTGCAGCGGGGAGCGACCCAGCAGCAGCGCCAGCAGGATCAGGTTGGCCACTGCTTCAGGGCCGTTGGCATGGAGCCAGGGGTTGCTGAGCCAGCGCCAGGCCTGATGGGGGTCGCTGGCCTGGTCGCTCTCCAGCCACCAGCGCCGGGGCAGCCCCTTGAGGGGCCCCAGGCTCAGGGCCTGCAGCAGCCCGAGCACCACCACCAGGGCCATGCCGCCGCTCCAACCCCAGCCTTCCAACAGCCCCCGATCGAGCGCCCCGCCCGCCCAGCAGAACACCAGGGCGCCGCTGGCCGCCAGGGCTGCCCCGGGGGCCAGGCCCTGCAGCTCCCCCCGGGCGGCTTGCGGGGGGCCTGGGACCACCGCCTCTGGTTCGGGTTCCGGTGCAGGTGCAGGTGCAGGTGCGGTGCCCAGGCCCGTGGCCGCCTCCAGCAACTCCAGCAGCTCCCGCTCAATGGCCGGTGCGTAGGTGCGGTGGAGCTGTTGCCGCAGGCTGCTGAGGGCGGAGCGCTGCTGGGCCCCTTGGCTGTGCAGCACCTGCAGCAGCAGCGGTTGGCTGGCCAGGTCGCGCACGGGGGCCCGCAGCGACTCCTCCGCCCCCAGCCCATCCATCAACCGGTTGGTGAGGGCGCGGCTCTGCCGCAGGGCCTGCGGATCCTGCTCCAGCCAGCGGCGCAGCTGTTGGCCCAGATCCCTGCCGACGCCCATGCCTGTGGTTCCGTGGCCCGAGCATAAAAAAGCGCCCCCGAGGGGGCGCTGCAGGTCGTGGCTGCAGGGCCTCAGACCTTGGTGGCCTGCACGCGGGCGCGGGCGCGGGCCAGCTCCTGCTGGGCCTTGAGCTTGTCGGTGCTGGGGGCCTGGCCTTCGAATTGGGCCGCCGCCGAGGTGGCGGCCTCCAGCTCGCGGTTGGCCGCATCGGCGTTGATGCTGCTGCCCAGTTCGGCGGCGTTCACCAGCACGGTGACTTCGTCGGATTCCACCTCGGCGAAACCGCCCTGGAGAGCGATGGCCTTCCAGTCGTTGCCTTCACGCACCCGCAGCACCCCGAAATCGAGGGCGGTGAGCAGGGAGACGTGCCCCGGCAGGATGCCGAGCTGGCCGGTGGTGCTGGGAAGGATGACTTCGTCGGCGCTGCCGTCGAAGACGCTCTGGTCAGGGGCCAGAACGCGAAGGGTGAGTGACATGGTGGGGAACCCTCAGATCAGCCCTTGGCTTCAGCCTGGATCTTGGCGGCCTTGGCCTTCACCTCGTCGATGTTGCCCACCAGGTAGAAGGCGGCCTCGGGGAGGTGATCCAGCTCGCCAGCCAGGATCATGTTGAAGCCGGAGATGGTGTCGGCCAGCTTCACGTACTTGCCGGGCATGCCGGTGAAGATCTCAGCCACGAAGAAGGGCTGGGAGAGGAACTTCTCGATCTTGCGGGCGCGGTCCACGGTGCGGCGGTCGTCCTCGGAGAGTTCGTCCAGACCCAGGATCGCGATGATGTCCTGCAGTTCCTTGTAGCGCTGCAGGGTCGACTGCACGGCGCGGGCGGTGCGGTAGTGCTCATCGCCCACCACGGCGGGCTGGAGCATGGTGCTGGTGGAATCCAGCGGGTCCACAGCGGGGTAGATGCCCTTGGAGGCCAGGCCGCGGCTGAGCACGGTGGTGGCGTCCAGGTGGGCGAAGGTGGTGGCCGG
>JBEBCX010000143.1:0-4728 GCA_041157425.1 Cyanobacteriota bacterium
CCCAGCTCCTGCACATCGCGCCAGCAGAGGTTGAGGCCCTGGCCCCCCACCGGATGGGAGCGGTGGGCGGCCTCCCCCACCAGCACCACGGGCCCGCGCCGCAGCGGCCAGGCCAGCTCCAACGCCACCGGAAACGCCCGGGGTTGATCCAGCAGCACCTCCGGCTGCAGACGCTCCGGCAGGGCGGTGCTCAGGGCCTCCAGAAACGCCACCGGCTCCAGCTGCTCCAGCCGCCGCAGCCGCTCCAGCGGCGCACTCCAGACCAGCTGAAAGGCGTCACCGCCGAGGGGCAACACCGCAAAGGGGCCCTCGGGCCGGAACAACTCCCAGGCCTGATCGGGGGCCGAGCCCCGCAGGCCCACCTGCACCGTCAGGCAACCCTGGCGGTAGGGGCGGCTCCACTGGCGCAGGCCAGCGGCCCGCCGGCAGGGGGAGCGGTGGCCGTCGGCCGCCACCACCAGATCCATGCCGGACCGCCGCTGCGGCCCGTGGCCGAGATGCGCCTGGATGGCGGGCCGCTGGGCCACGGCCGCCAGCAGCACCTCCATCAACGGGGTGTGCTGCAGGATCCAGCCCACGGCGGGGTCAGCGGAGCAAGCCTGCTGCGGCAGATCGGCGGCGCGAAAGGGCAGCTGGTCGCCGGTGGCGCGATCGCAGAGTTCCAGGGTGCGAAATGGCACCAGGTGCGCGGCCAGGGGCCGCCACAGATCCAGGTGCTCCAGCAGCTCCCGGCTGGAGTGGGTGAGGGCGTAGGCGCGGCTGCGCTGGGTCAGCTCTGCAGCGCTGAGGGGGTCGTCGAGCTGCACCTGCCAGCCCGCCTGGGCCAGGGCCAGGGCCGCCAGGGCGCCGGTGGGGCCGGCTCCGAGCACCTGGGCCCTCGGCACAGAAGAAGGCACGGAGCCCAACGGCAGCCACAAAAAAACCGCAGCACGATTCTGTGCTGCGGTTGGGGGTGGGTGCGGCCGGAGCCGCCCGGGATTCAGCCGAGGCCCAGCAGGCCGTGGGTGAAGGATTCGCCGCCGAGGGCCAGCTCGGTGGCCAGCAGGGCGATGAAGCCGAGCATGGCGAGGCGGCCGTTCAGCTTTTCAGCGCGGTCGTGGAAGCCCCAGCCGTTGTCGGCGTCCACCACGAGCATGCGGGGCTCGCTGGCGAAGGCATTGAGACGGCCGCCGTCCTCTTCGGTGACGGTGGCGCCACGGATCACAGCGGGGGCGGAGGGATTGGCCTGAACCATGGGAGCTCCTGGGGTATGGATGAATTGTAACGCAAGATTAAGCGATGTAACACCGGCGTTAAGCCGGGCCCCGCAACCGCTCCGTGCATCCGCTCAGTGCATCCGCTCAGCGCAGGCGCCTCAGGCACAGCTCCTCAAAGGCCGGCCGCAGCAGAAACGGGTATTCCCCCACCCACAGCTTGAGCTGCGGCAGCCAGGCATCGCTGAGGGCCCCCACCCGGGAAAAATCCGGCCGCTCGCTCAGCACCAGGCAGCGCACCACCATGCCCACCCGGATCGTTTTGTGCTTCTTGTCGTAGGGGAACCGGATGCTGCCCAGGTAGCCCTCCTCGTCCTCCAGCTCAAGGCACAGCCAGGTGCGGCGGTTCTCCACCAGCTCCAGGCGCCCCTGCTTGTCGGTGGTTTCCTGGCGGCCCTCCACCAACTCGCGGGTGTAGAGGTCGGCCACCTCCCCCTCAAAGATCGCCGCCGCGGGGTAGCGCCGCAGGGTGGCGTTCTTGCGGCTGGCCTCCACGATCGGCCCCCAGAGCCAATACAAAACAAAGGTGAGGCCCACCACCAGCATGATCGGGGCCGCCTGGCTGGACATCGCCACCCCCTGGCTGATCAGCAGGGAGATCACCCCGGCGATCACCGAGATGAACACCCGTTGCAGCAGCTTCTGGGGGCTGCCACTGCAGGCGTTGAACTGCGGTCCGGTGGCCACGGCGGGGATCAACCGCGGCAATTCCCCGGGGCGGAGCGGAATCAACATGGCGGCAGTGTGGGCTCAGGCCGCCCTCAGAGCAAGCGCTCCAGGCCGTACACCAACCCGGGCAGCTGGCGCACGCGGCGCACCGTGAGCAGCACCCCCGGCATGTAGGCGGAGCGATCGATCGTGTCGTGGCGGAGGGTGTAGGTCTCCCCCGGGGCGCCGAACATCACCTCCTGGTGGGCCACCAGACCCGGCAGGCGGATCGAATGCAACCGCAGGCCGCTGTCGCGCTGGCCACCGCGGCTGCCCGCCAGGGTTTCGTGCTCCTCCACCTGGGGCGGGTTGAAGGTCTTGCCCAGCTCCTCCATCAGCTCAGCGGTTTTGATGCAGGTGCCGCTGGGGGCATCCGCCTTGCGGTTGTGGTGCAGTTCGGTGAGCTCGGCGAAGTCGTAGAAGCGGGCCGCCGCCGCCGCCGCCTGCTGCAGCAGCACCATGCCCACCGAAAAGTTGGGAATCACGGCCCCGCCCATGGAGGCCTTGTCGGCAAAGCTGGCCAGGTCGCCCAGCTGCTCCGGCGAGAGCCCCGTGGTGCCGATCACCGGATGCACCCCGTAGGCGATCGCCGCCCGGGTGTGCTCGTACACCACCGAAGGGTGGGTGAAATCCACCAGCACCGCCCCGTTGCCGGGGCCGTCGTTGCGCACCGCCTGGCTGGCCAGGCAGAGGCTGCCTTCGAAATCGGCGGTGATCGCCACCTCGAGCTCTCCGAGCCCCAGTTCCAGCCCCACATCGGCCCCCTCCTTGCCGGGGGTGGTGTCGATGGCGCCCACCAGGCGGCAATCGGGGGCGTGGTGCACCGCCTTCACCACCTCGGCCCCCATGCGCCCCAGGGCGCCAGCCACCACCACGGCGATGGGCTGGACGGCGCCGGTTTGGGGGGAAGCGGTGCTGCTGGTCATCGGCGGAGGCAAGGCACGGGCCACTGCAGCTGAGCCTATGGGGCCCAACAGGCCTTGTAACGGCTGAGGGCCAGGGCTCGCAGCCGCGGAGGGCCCTTCGTAGGCTGCTTCACATTGCTCAATCAGCGCGCATGTTCACGCAGGTCCGCTCCGCCTCCCGCCGCGTCAGCCCCGCGGAGGTGAATGGTCGGGCCGTGATGAAGGCCGTGTATGTGGTGCTGGAGCCGCAGTACCAGAACGCGCTCACCCAGGCCGCCACGTCGCTCAACGACCAGAACGGACCGCTGGCGATCGACCTGAGCGGCTACCTGATCGAGGAGCTGCGCGACCCCCAGAACTACGCCGACTTCTGCGCCGATGTGGCCCAGGCGGATGTGTTCATCGCCTCGCTGATCTTCATTGAAGACCTGGCCCAGAAGGTGGTGGAGGCGGTGGCCCCCCACCGCGACCGGCTCAAGGCCGCCGTGGTGTTCCCCTCCATGCCGGAGGTGATGCGGCTCAACAAGCTGGGCACCTTCTCCATGGCCCAGCTGGGGCAGAGCAAGTCGGCCATCGCCGGCTTCATGAAAAAGCGGAAAGAGGCGGGCGGCGCCGGCTTCCAGGACGCCATGCTCAAGCTGCTCAACACCCTGCCCACGGTGTTGAAGTACCTGCCGGTGGAGAAGGCGCAGGACGCCCGCTCCTTCATGCTCAGCTTCCAGTACTGGCTGGGGGGAACGCCGGACAACCTGCGCAACTTCCTGTTGATGCTGGCGGACAAGTACGTGTTCCCCCGCACCAAGGGTGAGGCGAGCGCCGACCGGCCCGAGCTGCAGGTGGCCGACCCCGTGGTCTTCCCCGACCTGGGCATCTGGCACCCCCTGGCGCCGGCGATGTTCGAGGACCTCAAGGAGTACCTCAACTGGAACGCCAGCCGCAAAGACCTCAGCGATGCCGCCCGCAACGGCCCGGTGATCGGCCTGGTGCTGCAGCGCAGCCACATCGTCACCGGCGATGAGGCCCACTACGTGGCCGTGATCCAGGAGCTCGAATACCGCGGCGCCACCGTGATCCCGGTGTTCTGCGGCGGTCTCGACTTCACCAAACCGGTGAATGCCTTCTTCTACGACCCGATCAACCCCGACCAGCCGCTGGTGGATGGGGTGGTGTCGCTCACCGGTTTCGCCCTGGTGGGCGGCCCCGCCCGCCAGGACCACCCCAAGGCGATTGAGGTGCTCAAGAAGCTCAACCGCCCCTACATGGTGGCGCTGCCGCTGGTGTTCCAGACCACCCAGGAGTGGGAGGAGAGCGATCTGGGTCTGCACCCGGTGCAGGTGGCCCTGCAGATCGCCATCCCCGAGCTCGATGGCGCCATTGAGCCGATCGTGCTCTCCGGCCGCGACGACGCCACCGGCAAGGCCCACACCCTGCAGGACAGGGTCGACGCCATCGCCGAGCGGGCCATCCGCTGGGCCTCCCTGCGCACCAAGCCGCGCAGCGTGAAGAAGCTGGCGATCACCGTGTTCAGCTTCCCGCCCGACAAGGGCAACGTGGGCACCGCCGCCTACCTCGACGTGTTCGGCTCCATCCACCGCGTGATGGAGGAGATGCGCGCCCAGGGCTACGACGTGAGCGATCTGCCCGCCAACCCCAAGGCGCTGATGGAGGCGGTGCTCAAGGACCCCGAGGCCCTCGAGGGCTCACCGGAGCTGGCCATCGCCCACCGCATGAGCGTGGAGGAGTACGAGCGGCTCACCCCCTACTCCGAGCGCCTGGAGGAGAACTGGGGCAAGCCCCCCGGCACCCTCAACACCGATGGCACCAACCTGCTGATCTTCGGCCGCCACTTCGGCAACGTGTTC
>JBEBCX010000144.1:0-4624 GCA_041157425.1 Cyanobacteriota bacterium
TCCACGGTGAATTCCGAGCCGCGGTAGCGCTCCACCTGGCCCTTCTGGCGGCCGAAGCCCCGCACCTCGCTCACGGTCATGCCCACGATGCCGGCGTTGACCAGCGCCAGCTTCACGTCTTCCAACTTGAAGGGGCGGATGATGGCCTCGACTTTTTTCATGGCTGAGGGGGCTGGCTCCGGGGAGTCTGTCAGGGGTGAAGTCTGTCAGGGGACTTCGTGATCGAAAAGGCCGTCGGGTTGCCCCGCCGGCACGGATCATTAGGCCGCAGCCGTTCGGCATGGGATGTGGCGGTTGCTACCGCCGGGGCGCTGCGTAGCATCCGGGGCCGAGCCGACGCCGTTCCATGACCGCCGATCAGACCCGCACTCCCCTGTATGGCGAGCGGGCCATCGCCGAGGCGGAGCTGATCTGCTTTGACAACCCCCGCCCGGGCCGGGCCTACGAGATCGCCATCACCTTGCCGGAGTTCACCTGCAAGTGCCCGTTCTCCGGCTACCCCGATTTCGCCACCCTGCGCTTGCTGTACCAGCCGGGCCCCCGGGTGATGGAGCTCAAGGCCATCAAGCTGTATGTGAACAGCTACCGGGAGCGCAGCATCTCCCACGAGGAGGTCACCAACCGAATCCTCGATGACTTCGTAGCGGCCTGTGCCCCCGTGTGGATGCAGCTGGAGGCCGATTTCAACCCCCGCGGCAACGTGCACACGGTGGTCCGCGCCAGCCACGGCAGCCGTCAGCCCTGCTGAGCTTCGGCCGGGGCTGGGGGAGTTTCGCTGCGCTGCAGATCGGCCACCAGGGCCGGTAGCTCCTGGGCCAGGGCGCTCAGGTTGCGGTTGCACAGCCCGGCGATGTGCAGCTTGCCGAGCTCCGGTTCGGCGATGGCCCAGAGCTGGCGGGTGGCGATCAGGCTGAGGCCCCCACCCAGCAGGGCAATGGCGAAGCCCGCATAAACCAGGGGCACCCCGGGATCGCGTTTGAGCAGCAGGCCACTGGCGGGAACCACCGCCGCGATGCGCAGGGGGATGCCCTGGATCTCCACCGCGTCGCCCCCCGGCACCAGGGTGCCCAGCACCTCCGCCTCGGCGGAATAGGCCGTCACCGGCCCCTGTTCGCTGGAGAGGGCCAGCAGCACCGGTTGGCTGCCATCGGGCCTGGTGGGCAGCACGATGCCCCACACCTGTTCGCCCAGCTGGGGAAAGCTCTGCAGCGGCAGCTCCAGGATCGGGCTCTGGCCCAGCTGCAGCTGCACCGCCGCCAGGGCCCAATCGGCCTGGTACACGGTCATCCCCTGGAAGCGCAGGGGATGGTTGACGCTGATTTCGCGGTTGGTGCTGCCGGGGCCATCGGTGGCGCTGTCAGCCCCGGGCTGCAGCTTGAGCTGCGAGCGGAACTGCTCCGGCCGGCCGGCGGGGTCGCGCTCGATGCCGAACCCCTCGAGGGTGACGCTGAGCTGCGTCTGGCCGCGGCGGTTGAGCAGCTCGAGCACGTTGCCCGGCGCCAGGAACCGCTCCAGCCGCTGCCCCCCCAGGGCCCCCCAGGCCGCCCCCACCATCAGCACCACCAGGCCGGTGTGCACCAGCAGCGGGCCCACCCGGCCGCTGACCCCGCGGCGGGCCGCCAGGCGGTTGGCCTGGGGTTGCACCTGCCAGCCCCGCTGGCTGAGCAGCTGCTGCAGCTGTTGCAGGCGGGCCCCCGGATCGCCGCAGGCGATGGTTTCCGCCAGGGTGAGCTTGCTGAGCTGGCGCGGGGCGCTGTAGTCGATCCAGCGCAGGGCTGCCCGCAGGGCAGGCCACTGGCGGCGCCAGCTGCAGAGGATCAGCGCCAGCCCCAACCAGGCCAGCAGCCCCAGAAACCAGCCACTGGAATACACGTGGTCGAGCTGCAGCCGCAGCAGGGCGTCGCCGTTGAACAGCCCCAGCCAGGGCTGGGCGTCGTAGACGCGGTGGTAGAGGTCCGCGCTCTCCTTCTGGGGCACCAGGGTGCCCAGGCCGCTGGCGATGGCGATCAGGATCAGCAGGCCGATGGCCAGCCGCAGGTCGGAGATCCAGGCGATCAAACGTGTCATCGGTGGGGGATCAGCTCCAGCGCGCCAGCAGGGTGAGGGCGCCGCTCACCAGCAGCACCACGCCGCTCACCGGCGGCACCCATTGGCCCAGGGCCCGCAGGGCCAGCAGGCGCGGCAGCGAGGCCGCCGCCACCCCCGCCAGCAGCAGGGGCATCACCTGGCCGGCGGCGAAGGCGCTGAGCAGCAGGGCCCCCACCAGGGGCCGGCCGGCCTGGGAGATCCAGGCCAGCAGCACCGCCAGCACCGGCGTGGTGCAGGGGGAGGCCGCCAGGCCGAAGGCCAGGCCGGCCGCCAGCGGCGCCAGGGCCGGGGGCACCCGCCGCCGCCATTGCTCCGGGTCCGGCCCCGCCGGCAGTTGCAGGGGCAGCAGCCCCAGCAGATTGAGTCCCATCAGCACCGCCAGCAGGGCCACCACGGTGGGCACCAGGCCGGGCACCTGGCCGTAGATGCGCCCCAGGCCTCCGCTCACCAGCCCCAGCAGCACGAGGGAGCCGGCGATGCCAGCGCAGAAGCTGAGGCTGCGCAGCCAGGGGCGCTGGCGCTCGGATTCGAAGCCGGCCAGGTAAGCGAGGGTCACCGGCAACAACGACAGGGAGCAGGGGCCCAGGCTGGTGAGCAGCCCGCCGCTGAACACCAGGGCCAGGGTGAGGGCGCCCGGATGGGCCAACGAGCTCTGCAGGATCTGTTCGCCGCTGCGGGCCCAATCCGCCAGGGCCGTAGCCACCATCAAAGGGTTTGCGCAGCGCCGGCGGTCAGCCTATCGACACGCTTTCGCGGCCGTCGCGCTGGCGCTGCTGGCGGCGGGGCCGCCCCGGCTCCAGGCCAGCCCCCTCGAGGGAGCAGCGCAGCAGCAGGCCGGCGGTGAGCAGGCTGGAGAGCAGGGAGTTGCCGCCGTAGCTGATCATCGGCAGCGGCAGGCCCGTGGTGGGCATGGCCCCGCTGGCCACGGCGATGTTGAGGATCGATTGCCCCACCAGCAGGGTGGTGCAGCCCAGGGCCACCAGCCGTTGCTGGTTGCTGCGGCAGCTCAGGGCCACCCGCAGACCCACGAAGCCGAACAGCAGCAGAAACAGCAGCAGCACCAGGGAGCCCACGTAGCCGAACTCCTCGGCGAACACCGCAAAGATGAAATCGGTGCTCTGGATGGGCAGGTACTGAAGCTTTTGGGTGGAGAGGCCGAAGCCCTCCCCCCAGAGCCCCCCGGAGCCGATGGCCAGCAGGCTCTGCACCAGCTGGTAGCCATCCCCTTGGGCGTCGGTCCAGGGGTTGAGGAAGGAGGTGACGCGGACCCGTTGGTACTCGTTGATCGAGATGCTGCCGATGGCCACCGCCAGGCCCGCCCCGGCGCTGCCGAGCATCGCCCACAGGGGCAGCCCCGACCCCAGGGCCATCAACCACAGCAGGATTCCGCAGAGAGAGGCGGTGCTGAGGTTGGGTTGTTTGAGGATCAGGCCCAGGGTCACGGCGAACACCCCAAGCCAGATCAGTTTCTGATCGGCGGCGATGCGGTTCCAGTGGGAGAACAGCGAAGCCCCTTGCAACACCAGGAACGGTTTGATCAGCTCCGTGGGCTGAATCTGGATCGGGCCGATCACCAGCCAGCGGCTGGCACCATTAACCGTGCTGCCGATCACCAGGGTGAGGGCGATCAGCACCATGCCGATCAACAGGGCTGGAGCTGCCATCCGCAGCCAGCGCCGCAGGTTGATGCGCAGCCCCAGGTAGAGCAGGCCCCAGCTGGCGATCAGCCAGAGGGCCTGCCGCTTGAGGTAGTAGGTGGCGTCGCCCATTTCGCGGGCGGCCACCCACCAGCTGGCGGAGCCCAGCACCGCCAGCCCCAGCAGGCACCACAGGGCCACCATCCCCAGCAACAGCCGAGCCTCCGCGGGCCATTGGCTGAACGGCACCGGCAGCCATGCCGAGGGGGCCGCCTGGGGGCGGGCTGCAGCCGATGGCAGGGGACCCTTGCGCGCCAAAACAGCGGTGGAAACAGACACCGACGATGCCGCATTTCGCCCCGTCCCGCCAACAAAAAAGCCCGGCATTGCCGGGCTTTTGAGGGGTGTGTTGCCGAGGCTTCAGTTGCCGACGTTGACCTGACGGCGACCGGTGACCAGCTCAACCTTCAGGATCTTGCCGCCCTGCTTCATGATTCGCTGCTGCTCAGCGAACCAGCTCTCGAAGGGCACCCACTTGGTGAAGAAGGTGTTCTGCAGCTCACGCTGGGAACGGGTCTTCTCCGGACAGGGGATGCAGGCCGTGACTTTGAACAGGCGCATGGCGAGAGCCTCAGTTGCCCAGGCCGGAGCTGATGTAGTCGAAGTAGACGCCCATCTCGCGGCCGGCGTCGGGACCCACCAGGGAAGCGGTGACTTCCTTCATGGCCTGGATCGACTGCACGGTGGCGCCGATGGGCACACCCAGGGAGTTGTAGGTCTCCTTGAGGCCGTTCAGCACACGCTCGTCGAGGATCGAGGTGTCACCCGCCAGCATGGCGTAGGTGGCGTAGCGCAGGTAGTAGTCGAGGTCGCGGATGCAGGCTGCATAGCGACGGCAG
>JBEBCX010000145.1:0-4610 GCA_041157425.1 Cyanobacteriota bacterium
GCGACCGCATCCTGCACGCAACCGCCTTCCGCCGGCGCGGCCCCCCGGAAGCCGGCCTGGGTCACCCGCGCCGTGGACGCCCCGCGCGTGGCGCACCGCACCTTCCACAGCACCGCCAGTGTTGCCGACGCCTACGACCGATGGACCGATGACCAGCTGTTGGAGCGCCTGTGGGGCGAACATGTTCATCTGGGCCACTACGGCAATCGCCCCCGCCGCCGCGACTTCCGGGCAGCCAAAAGCGATTTCGTGCACGAACTGGTGCGCTGGAGCGGGCTGGATCAGCTGCCACCCGGAAGCCGCGTTCTCGATGTGGGCTGCGGTATCGGCGGCAGCGCCAGAATCCTGGCGCGCGACTACGGCCTCGATGTCCTGGGGATCAGCATCAGCCCCGGTCAGATCGCCCGTGCCGAGGCCCTCACACCTGCCGGCCTGAGCTGTTCCTTCGCCGTGATGGACGCCCTTGCTCTGGATCTGGCTGATGCGAGCTTCGATGCGGTCTGGAGCGTGGAGGCCGGACCACACATGCCCGACAAGCAGCGCTACGCCGATGAAATGCTGCGCGTACTGCGGCCGGGTGGTCTTCTGGCAGTCGCCGACTGGAACCGCCGTGATCCAGCCGTACGGCCACTCAGCTGGCTCGAAAGGCGCGTGATGCATCAGCTCTTGGTGCAATGGGCCCACCCCGAATTCGCCAGCATTCCCGGCTTCCGTCGCAACCTCGAACAGAGCCCATGGGGTCGTGGCAACGATCGCGATGCGGCGAGATCGCAACAACTTCAGGTGGAAACCACCGACTGGAGTCGTGAAACCCTTCCCTCCTGGATCGATTCGATCCTGGAAGGGATCCGCCGGCCTTGGGCGGTCCTCAGCCTCGGGCCGAAGGCGCTTCTCCTGGGACTGCGTGAGACCCCGACCCTGCTGCTGATGCACTGGGGATTTGCCACAGGGATGATGCAGTTCGGCGTATTCCGGGCCCGCAAGCCACGCTGACGCACCCCGGCCCAGACCAGAAACCTGCCGGATCGATGGGCACCGGGCTGACCGGGCTGAAAGGCTCGCCGCTACCGCTCAGCCGGTGCCGAGATCGCGATCATCCAGCTGCGTGAGCGGATAGGCGCCGAAGACAGCGAGATGTTCACACAGAGGACGAAGCTCAGCCAGCGCCTGCTGCAGCGGCTCCGGTCCGGCCGGCAGATCAAGATCGACAAAGAAGATGTACTCGCCCATCTCACGCTTCGAGGGACGTGACTCAATACGGCTCATATTGAGATCGCGGTGTGCGAAGCAGGCCAGCGCCTGCAGCAAGGCACCTGGCCGATTCGCCTGCAGGGAAAACGCAAGGCTGGCCAGCGGTCCCTCGAGGCTGCGGACACCCCGGCGCAGCAACAGGAAGCGCGTGCAGTTGCCGGCCACATCGTTGATCGGATAGGCCAACACCTCCAGACCATGCTCCCGGGCAGCCTGCAACGAGGCAATGGCCGCCCGAAAGCGGCTGCCGGCCACCATCCGGGCGGCCTCAGCGGTGGAACTGGTGGGCAACTGCAACGCCGCCGGCAGGTGCTCACCCAGCCAGCCACTGCACTGGGCCAGCGCCTGGGGATGGGAGAGCACTTCGCTGACGCCGGCCATTGGACCGCTGCCGAGCAGGGCATGGCGGATCGGCAGCACCAGTGCACGGGCCACCGTCAGCTCCGGGTGCTCCCAGAGCGCATCCAGGCAGGCGGTGACCCCGCCCTCCACGGAGTTCTCCACAGGCACGACCGCCGCCTCACAATCGCCTTCCGCCAGAGCCTTGACCACCGCACGGATACCAACCTGCGGCCGCAGATCCGGCGCCACCACCCCGTCCAGGGCCGCCAGGCGGATGGCCGCCTGCTCCCCATAGGTTCCCGCCGGGCCAAGAAAGGCGATGCGCATGGAGCAATCAGACCATGGTGGATAGGATCATGCCCCCTCGGCCGCCCTCCGATGCCCCTGGCCTTCAGTGCCAGCCAAGCGTTGCAGCTGCCGGTGGTGCAGCATCTCAACCAACTGAGCGACTACCTGGATGATGAGCAGCGGGTGATCGGGGCTCTGCTGGATCAGCGCCAGCTGACACCACTTGGCGAGGGCCGGTACCGCTACATGGTGACGCGGCTGCAGGTGTTCCAGCTGACCATTCAACCGGTGGTGAAGCTGGAAGCGCGCCGCAGCCCCGGCCGGATCGAGCTGGAAGCCGTGGACTGCGAACTGGAGGGCCTGGGCCTGGTGGACGACTTCCAGCTGACGCTGCAATCGTGGCTGCAGGCCGATGCCAGCGGCCTGGTGGGGGAGGCGGCGCTGGCGGTGACCGTCAGCCAGCCGAGCCTGCTGCGCCTGATCCCTGCGAGTGTGCTGGAAGCCACCGGACGTTCTCTGCTGGCCGGGATCCTGCTAGGGATCAAGACCCGGGTCGGCCAGCAGCTGGTGCACGACTTTGAAAGCTGGTGCCGCGACGGCAGCTGCGTTCGCTGAGCATCAGCCTCATCCAGGCAGAACCCGGCGCAGAAACGAACGGCGATGCAGCGGTGTACAGCCCAGGGTCAGCAGCGCCTGGCGGTGCAGGGCCGTGCCGTAGCCGGCGTGCCGCTCGAGGCCATACCCGGGGTAGGCGGCCGCCAATCGCGTGATCAAAGCATCGCGTGCCTGCTTGGCCAGCACACTGGCGGCAGCAATCGCCAGGGACTGACTATCGCCGCGGACGAGGGTCTGCTGGGGGCCGGCCCAGCAGCGCAGGGGCAGCACCCCATCCACCAGCACCAGGTCTGGCGTTGCCAGCCCGCGCAGAGGCAAACGCTGCAAGGCCCGCAGCATCGCCCACTCCGTGGCGGTGCGAATCCCATGACGGTCGATCTCACGGGCTGATGCCTGGCCCAGGGCCCAGGCCGGGGTGGCGACCTGAATCAGAGGCACCAGGCGGGCACGGCGGCGAGCCGTAAGGGCTTTGCTGTCGGTGAGACCCGCCGCCGCGAGCACCGGCTCGGCTGCCGGCGGCAGGATCACGGCCGCAGCGAAGACGGGGCCGAACCAGCACCCCCGCCCCACCTCATCAACTCCGGCAATGGTGCCGGTGGCGGCACTGCTCGGGTTCAATCGCTGCTGGCGGAGGAACGGCGACGGCGACGACGCGGTTCGCTGGCATCGGCAAGGGCAACGGATTCCAGAGGCGATGGCACCAGGAGAACCGGTTCCTCGACGATCGACACGGCCACAGGCGTCAGCTGCGGCTCCTGAACGGTGACCGACACGGCAGCCGACGACCGACGACCGCGACCGGGTTCTGGTCCGGCCTCCGCGCCGCCGGTCACCACCTCAATCGTGGCATCCGGGAGCACCGGCACCGGCGGGTACAGCCCCTCCTCGGGCAGCGGTGTGATCGCAACGGTGCGGGGCAGGCTCTCCTGGACCGCGGGGGGGCCAGCTGCGACCTCCGGGCTGGCAGCAGCAGCATCCGGGGCGCTGCTCTGGGAACCGCCACGACCACGCCGGCGACGACGGGGGCCAGCTGCCGCCAGCTGCTGACGAGCCTCTGCCAGAACGGCTTCGGCGTCTTCACCGGGGCGCACAACGCGCACCACGAGGTTGTCAGCCGCGGGCAGATCCTCCAGCAGCAGGGCGGGATTAAGGCCCAGCCATCCGTAGACGAGCTCCTGCTGGGGCTGCATCGGCACGGCCACCAGTTCGGGCTCGGGGCGTCGGCTGACGGCATCCGCAGGAGCCGTGGCCGCCTCATCGCTGTATCCAGGCGCAGAGGGACTGAGCAGCTCATCGGTCGCCAGCGGCGACTCCAGTTCGGCAGCGGCACCGACGGCTCCACGCCCACCGCGCCCACCGCGGCGACGGCGGCCGCCACCGGTTTCAGCGGCCGATGGGCTCAGAACCTCGGCGCGGGCGGATGCGGCGGAACGAACCAGACCTGCAGCGCTGGCCAGAGGCTGGAGGCTGTCCTTGCCGGGCAGCACCGCCACATGGCCGAGACCACCGCAGCTCGGGCAGGCACGACCGAATAACTCGTAGATGTTCTGGCCCTGACGCTTGCGCGTGAGCTCCACCAGGCCCAGCTCCGTGATCTGAGCGATCTGGGGACGGGCACTGTCGTGACGAACCTCAGCGGTGAAATGCTCGAGAAGCTGCAACTGATCGCGACGCGATTCCATGTCGATGAAATCAACGATCACGACACCACCGATATTGCGCAGCTTGAGCTGGCGAGCGATTTCAGTGGCCGCCTCGTAGTTGGTCCAGAGCACCGTCTCACGCGCATTGGCGGAGCGGGTGAAGGAGCCCGAGTTCACATCGATCACCGTGAGGGCCTCGGTGGGCTCGATGATCACGTAACCGCCTGAGGGGAGATCGACCCGCGGCTTGAGGGCATCGCGGATGGCGGCATTGACCTTGAAATGTTCAAGGATCTCGGTGGGCTCGTTGTGGTGCTCCACCAGCACACCGGCCTGATCGGCGCCGAGGAAAGCATTGACCCGGCCGACGCCCTCAGCACCGTCGACAACGATGCGGGCCACATCGGGACTGAAATGATCGCGCAGGATGCGATGGATAAAATCCTCATCGCGGTTGAGCAGAACTGGCGG
>JBEBCX010000146.1:0-4513 GCA_041157425.1 Cyanobacteriota bacterium
CACGAAGAACATTCTGTTGAATGAAGGTCTGCGTGCCTGGATGGCACCGGCTGACCAGCCGCACGAAAACTTCGTCTTCCCTGAAGAGGTTCTGCCCCGTGGTAACGCTCTCTAATCCCAACCTGACTTCGGTCGGCGGGAAGGACCTCGACTCCACCGGCTATGCCTGGTGGTCGGGTAACGCTCGCCTGATCAATCTCTCCGGTCGCCTGCTCGGCGCCCACGTCGCCCACGCCGGTTTGATGGTGTTCTGGGCCGGCGCCATGATGCTGTTCGAGGTGAGCCACTTCACCTTCGACAAGCCCATGTACGAGCAGGGTCTGATCCTGTTCCCCCACGTGGCCACCCTGGGCTACGGCGTGGGCCCCGGCGGTGAAGTGGTGGATGTCTACCCCTTCTTCGTGGTGGGCGTTCTGCACCTGATCAGCTCCGCCGTGCTCGGCCTCGGCGGCCTCTACCACGCCCTGCGTGGCCCGGAAATTCTGGAGAACTACTCCGCCTTCTTCTCGCAGGATTGGCGCGACAAGAACCAGATGACCAACATCATTGGCTACCACCTGATCCTGCTCGGGGTCGGCTGCCTGCTGCTGGTGTTCAAGGCCATGTTCTTCGGCGGTGTCTACGACACCTGGGCCCCCGGTGGTGGCGATGTGCGCCTGATCACCAACCCCACCCTCGATCCGGGTGTGATCTTCGGCTACCTGTTCCGCGCCCCCTTCGGCGGCGAGGGCTGGATCATCGGTGTGAACTCCATGGAGGACATCATCGGTGGCCACATCTGGTTGGGTCTGACCCTGATCTTCGGTGGCATCTGGCACGTGGTGACCAAGCCCTTCGGCTGGGTGCGCCGCGCCTTCATCTGGAACGGTGAGGCCTACCTGAGCTACAGCCTGGGCGCCCTGAGCTTCATGAGCTTCATCGCCTCGGCCTACATCTGGTTCAACAACACCGCCTATCCCTCGGAGTTCTACGGCCCCACCAACGCCGAAGCCTCCCAGGCCCAGAGCTTCACCTTCCTGGTGCGCGACCAGCGCCTGGGCGCCAACATCGGTTCGGCCATGGGCCCCACCGGTCTGGGCAAGTACCTGATGCGCTCCCCCACCGGCGAGATCATCTTCGGTGGTGAAACCATGCGCTTCTGGGACTTCCGTGGCCCCTGGCTGGAGCCCCTGCGTGGCCCCAACGGTCTGAGCCTCGACAAGCTCCAGAACGACATTCAGCCCTGGCAAGTGCGCCGCGCGGCTGAGTACATGACCCACGCCCCGAACGCCTCCCTCAACTCCGTGGGCGGCATCATCACCGAGCCCAACTCGGTGAACTTCGTGAACCTGCGCCAGTGGCTGGCCGCGACCCAGTTCGTGCTGGCCTTCTTCTTCCTGGTGGGTCACCTCTGGCACGCCGGCCGCGCCCGCGCCGCCGCTGCCGGTTTCGAGAAGGGCATCGACCGCAAGGCCGAGCCCGTGCTGGCGATGCCGGACCTCGACTGATCGACCCCGATCACGCCCTCAGCCCCCGCCCACGCGGGGGCTTTTTTTGTGGGCGCTTAGCGCGGGGAGCCGTTGTAGTCCACCCGCACCACTTGGGTGCCGGCGGGGTTGATCAGGATGCGGGTCTGCAGGGTGGCGCGCTGGCCGGTCACCTCCCAGCCCGGAGGGCCCCCCAGAAAATCAAACAGGTAGCCGTTGCTGTCCGACTTCACCATGCAGGGGCCACCGCCCTTCTGGTGCATGCAATTGGCGGTGAAGTAGCGCGACAGCCCGCCGTTGATGCGTTCCGCCTGCATGCGGGCGAGGTTGGCGGCACGCACCTGGCTCAGGGGCATCTCCGCCAGGGCGGGCAAGGCCAACCCCAGCCCGGCGGCAGCCAGAAGGGCCGAGGCCAGGCGCAGGGGGCGAGACAACGAACAACGGATCATGGCGAGGGATCAGCCACAGGAATCACTGTTCTGCTGGTAGCCATCGGGGCTGGGGATGGCAAGCCAGCGCCGCAGCAACGGCAGGCTGAGGCCGATCACATTGGAGTAACAGCCGTCGATCCGCTCCACCAGGGATCCGCCACGGCCCTCCAGGGCAAAGCCGCCGGCACACTGCAGCGGCTCGCCGGTGGCCACGTAGGCGTCGATCTCGGCGGCGCTCAGCGGCGCGAACTGCACACGGGTGGTCACGGTGGTGAGCCGCACCGCGCCGCCGGCGGGATCCAACAGGCAATGGCCCGTGTGCAGCGCACCCCAGGCACCGGCCAGCCGCCGCCAACGCTGGGTGGCCTCGGCCGCATCACGGGGCTTGCCGAACACCTCCCCCGCAAAGGCCAGCACCGAGTCGCAGCCCAGCACCGCGGTCCATGGGCTGGCATCCGGCCCAGCCCCCTCGGCCCCCAAGGTTCCCAGCACCGCCTGGGCCTTGGCGCGGGCCAGCCGCTGCACCAGCTGCTCCGGATCGGGATGCTGAATCGCCTCCTCATCCACCCCGCTCACCCGCACCCCATGGGGAATGGCCGCCTGCTCCAGCAGACGGCGACGGGCCGGTGAGGCGGAGGCCAGCAGCAGCACGGCGGTGGGGGCAGCTGGGCAAGACAATGGCAGCGGACGACGCCCCCGCGTGAGCAGCCCCGCCCCCAGCCCGCAACGCCAGCGCGCCATGCGCCGGGCCCGCCAGGCCATGCGCTGCCTGCCATTCCGGCTGGCCTTCTACCGGGAGATCGACGGCCAAGCGATGAGCAGCCTCCAGATCGCCGCCCCCACCAACGCCGGGCGGCTAAGCCGCACCCCGCTCAGCGCCAACCGCACCGAAGACCTGCTGATCTGGCTGATCCGGCTGGGGGTGCTGCGGCGTGAGGTGGACGGCCAGGGCCTCACCGAACGGGTGCGCCTCACCCCCCTGGGCCGCGACAGCATCGCTGACTGGCGCGACACCATCCCCCCCGCCGGCCCATTGACCCGGCTGAGCCACTGGCTGCGCCAGCACCGGCCTCACCTGTGAGCCACCCCACCCCCTTGATGGTGCTGGGCACCAGCAGCGGTGCCGGCAAGTCGTTGATGACGGCCGCCCTCTGCCGGGTGCTGCGGCGCCGCGGCGAAACACCGCTGCCCTTCAAGGGGCAGAACATGAGCAACAACGCCTGGGTGGATCAGGCCGGTGGCGAGATGGCCTACTCGCAGGCGCTGCAGGCCTGGGCCGCGGGGCTGGAGCCGCAGTGCGCCATGAACCCGGTGCTGCTCAAGCCCCAGGGCGACAGCACCAGTGAGGTGATCCACCTGGGGCAGGCGGTGGGCAGCTGCCGCGCCGAGCACTACTACCGCGATTGGTTTCGCCCCGGCTGGGCAGCGATCCGCGCCGGCCTCTCGCAACTGCAGGCGAACCATCCGGGCGGCCGCCTGGTGCTGGAGGGGGCGGGCAGCCCGGTGGAGGTGAACCTGCAACCGCGCGACCTCACCAACCTGCGCCTGGCCCAATACCTGCGCGCCCGCTGCATCCTGGTGGCGGACATCGAGCGCGGCGGCGTGTTTGCCCAGCTGGTGGGCACCCTGGCGCTGCTGCGGCCGGTGGAGCGCCCACTGATCCGCGGCCTGTTGATCAACCGCTTCCGCGGCCGCCGCGAGCTGTTTGATGAGGGCCGCCGCTGGCTGGAGACCAACACGGGCATCCCGGTGCTGGGGGTGATGCCCTGGCTGGATGAGCTGTTTCCGCCGGAGGATTCCCTCGATCTGCTGGAGCGCCGCGGCCGCAAACGCCAGGCGGATCTGGAGATTGCGGTGCTGAAGCTGCCCTCATTGAGCAACTTCTCCGACCTCGACCCCCTGGAAGCCGAACCCAGCGTGCAGCTGCGCTGGCTCGCCCCCGGCGAGGAGCTGGGCCAGCCGGATGCGGTGGTGGTGCCCGGCAGCAAGCAAACCCTGCGCGACCTGAACGCCCTGCACCGCAGCGGCCTGGGGGAGGCCCTGCGCGGCTACGCCATGGGCGGCGGCCATGTGTTCGGCATCTGCGGCGGCCTGCAGCTGCTGGGGCAGGAACTGGCGGACCCGGACGGGCTGGAGGGCAGCGCCGGCACCGCCGCGGCCGGGGTGGGCCTGCTGCCGCTGCGCACCACCTTCGGCCAGGCCAAGGCGCTGCGCCAGCGCCGCAGTGGCGCCGTATGGCCCGTGGCCGATGGCGCCGCCGTGGAGCTGGAGGGATTTGAACTGCACCGCGGCCACACCACCGCCCTGGAGCCCGGCTGCCAACCCCTCTGCAACGACGACAACCTGGGCTGGGTGCACCCCATCGGCGGCCAGGGCGGGCTGGTGGCGGGCACCTACCTGCATGGGGTGTTCGAGAGCGGCCCCTGGCGGCGGCGCTGGCTCAACCGGCTGCGCCAAAGGCGGGGGTTGCCCTTGCTGAGCGAACGGCAACCGCACCACAGCCGTCAACGGGAGGCTTTGCTCGATCGCCTCGCCGATGCGTTTGAACAGCACGTGAACCTGGAGCCGTTGCTGGATCCGCCATGAGCACAGTTCTGATCCACTGGCCCCACGGCC